>NZ_JAHXBG010000026.1 GCF_020103725.1 Hyalangium gracile
CTGCACGATGTGCAGGGCCTTGCCGGAGGCCGGCAGCTTCATCCCACGCAGGGACTGGCCGTGGGGCGACGCGGTGTCGATGGTGCCCGCGTTGAGGAGGATGTCGTTGAAGTCGTCGCGCGGCTCGGCACCCTCGGGCAGGGCGGCCATCGCGTTCTCATCGACCTGGACGATCTTGAACGCGCCGTAGTCCGCGATGACCTGGACGTTGGCGCCGCTCTTCTCGAGCAGCTTCGCCTGCTCCGCGGACAGCTGCACCTTGTGCGTCGCGAGAGCCGGACGAACCACCTCGCGCTGCTGCTCGGCCTCGTTGCTCGAGCCCTCGCAACCCAGCATCGACAACATTCCGACCAGCCCGAGCACGCGGGTGCTCTTGGCTCGCAGCCCCATTCTGGGGAGTCGGCTTACTCGTTGTGCCATTGTGTATTGCCCCGACATCCGAGCGCGCCGGTATTGCGAACCCTCACGCGCTCAATGCGGGTTCGAAGGAATCGAGCCTCGCATCTGACGAGAACTGTCTTCCGGGAGCGGAAACAGGTATCACATCGACACACTGAGTTTCAAATCGCCAACAAATCTTCGGGGTCACCAGAAGAAAGGGAAAACCAGATTCTTGACGGGCGCGTTTCACTGCCAGTGGAGCGCTCGGCGGGGACATGGTGGTAGTGACACCCAGTTGCATCTACGGGGCGACGGGGGCGGAGGGTGTCTTTCTCCCCTGAGCAGCCGGGCGGCCTCGCCCCGGGGGACAGGGATCGACTCGACAGCCTGAAGCGCCTATGCATCGAGCCATGAAGTCGGTGGGAGCGCGCCTCCGCAGCCCATATCTCGCCTGGGGGCTCGGGCTCGGGGTCCTGGCCTTCGTGGCCGGCCTCGCGCTCCGGGCCACCGCCGTCGAGGTGCGCACGCCGGTGCAACTGAGCGCGGTGGAGTACTCGGGCGCCTCGTCGTGCCAGCCGTGCCACCCGGACCACTTCGAGAGCTGGCGGCGCACCTTCCACCGGACGATGACGCAGGAGGCGTCACCGGGCGCGGTGCAGGGGGACTTCAGCGGGGTGAGCTTCACCTACGAGGGCGTCACCTCCCGCTTCCTGCGCGACGGCGAGCGCTTCGTCATCGAGACGCTGGACGGACAGGGCCGCATGCGGCGCCAGGAGGTGGCGCGCACGGTGGGCTCGCGGCGCGTGCAGCAGTACCTGGTGCGCGAGGGGGACCGGTACATCCGGCTGCCTGTCGCGTGGGACATCGAGGGCCGGCGCTGGTTCCACCTGGCGGGCGGCTTCCTGGATCCGGACGGGATGGACTTCAACACCCACCGCGCGCTGTGGGACGCCAACTGCATCTTCTGTCACAACGTGAAGGCGCAGCCCCGCTACGACTGGGAGCGGGGCAGGTTCGACAGCCACGTGGCGGAGCTGGGCATCGCCTGCGAGGCCTGCCACGGGCCGGGCACGGAGCACGCGGCGCGCAACCGGATGCCGCTGCGCCGCTACTACCTGCACTACTCCGAGGCGCCGGATCGCTCCATCGTCAACCCCACGCGGCTGGAGCCGCTGCGGCGGATCCAGGTCTGCGGCCACTGCCACGGCCAGCGCCTGCCCTCGCCCATCGATCGCATCCGCCAGTTCCTCTCCGAGGGAGATCCGTACACGGCGGGGGAGGACCTGTCCGCGTACACGCGGCCGCTGTATCGCGAGAGCCACCTGGAGGGGGTGGATGTGACGCTGCGCTTCTGGAAGGACGGGACGCCGCGCCTCAGCGCGTACGAGTACCAGGGGCTGCTGATGTCCCGGGACTTCCAGCGCGGCGGGCTGACGTGCCAGCACTGCCACTCGATGCACGGCGGGGACCCGAAGGGGATGATCACGCAGGAGAAGCGCGGGCCCGCGGCGTGCCAGGAGTGCCACGGAGACATCGTGGCGAAGGCCGCCGAGCACAGCCGGCACCGCGAGGGCTCCTCGGGCACGGACTGCTATGCCTGCCACATGCCGAAGATCGCGTACGGCATCATGCGGCTGCACCCCACGCACCGCATCCAGTCGCCGGATCCCTCGCGGGCCTGGCGCCACGAGATGCCGGAGGCGTGCACGCTGTGCCACACGGACCGGAGCGCGCGGTGGGCGGCGGAGACGCTGCGCGGGCAGCAGGGCCAGCCGCCTCCGGAGGACCTGCCCTCGGAGCCGGCCTTCGCGGTGGCGGAGATGGTCCGGACGCTGCTGTCGGGGGACGTGGTGCAGCGCGCGGTGGCGGCGTCGGCGCTGGGAGATGCGCGGAGCTACACGGCGCAGCCATTGGCGCGGCTGTGGGCGGTGCCCTTCCTGCTCCAGGGGATGGAGGACAACTACTCCTCCATCCGACGGCTCTCGTGGCTGTCGCTCGAGGCGCTCGTGGCTCGGGCGGGGGAGGCGCGCCCGGCGCTGAAGGGCTCGGCGGGGCAGGTGCCGCGCTTCGAGCCCCAGGCCTCCGCCGAGGAGCGGGCTCGGGTGGTGCGCAGCTGGCGTCAGTGGTGGGCGGCCCTGGACAAGGGTGATATTCCCCGGCCCGACGCGTCGGTTCCGCTGGATGCCGCGATGGAGCCGATCCCCGCCGTGGTCGAGCAGCTCCTGGAGAGGCGCGCGGCGCAACCTCCCATCCAGATAGGGGAGTGACGTGACGAGCCAGAAGAAGACGGAGGCTTCCGCTGCCGAGGGCCGTGCCCGGGTGCACGCCCGGTTCGGCTGGACGCTGCTCTTCGTGTCGCTGGCGTTCGGCTCGGTGATGGAGGCGCTGGAGGGCTTCCGGTGGGTGTCGTTCGTGGCGGACGCCTGGAAGCAGCGGCTCTGGTCGCTGGCGCACTTCCATGGCGCGGCGCTGGGGCTGCTGAACCTCATCTATGTGCAGTGGGCGGACACGCCGACGCTGAGCGTGGGGCGTCGCACGTCCGCCTCCCGGGTGCTGATGGTGGGCAGCGTGGGGATGCCGCTGGGCTTCCTGCTCGGAGGCATTGCGCACCCGGAGGGAGATCCCTCGCTGGGCATCATCCTGGCGCCGGTGGGAGCCCTGCTGGTGCTCTACACCGTGGCCGTGCAGACGCTGGCGGTGTGGCGCCGCTCCGGGGAGTGACGGGGCTCAGCCCTCACCGCCAGGGGAGACATGGAGCACCTTGCGCAGGAACTCGCGGGTGCGCGGCTGCGAGGGCTGGGTGAAGATGCGCGAGGGCGGGCCCTGCTCCAGGACGGTGCCCGCGTCCAGGACGACCACGCGGTGGGCCACCTCTCGGGCGAAGGCCATCTCGTGCGTGACGACGAGCATGGTCATGCCTTCGCGGGCCAGGCCCTGCATCACCTGGAGCACCTCGTCGGCCAGCTCGGGGTCGAGCGCGGAGGTGGCCTCGTCGAAGAGCATCACCTCCGGCTCCATGGCGAGGGCGCGGGCGATGGCCACCCGCTGCTGCTGACCGCCCGAGAGCCGGGCCGGGTACTCGTCCTTCCGGTCGAGCAGCCCCACGCGCTCCAGGAGCCGCAGGCCGATGGTCTCCGCCTGGACGCGCGGCAGGCCCTTCACCCGGAGGGGGGCCTCGATGACGTTGCCCAGGGCCGTCATGTGGGGGAAGAGGTTGAAGCGCTGGAAGACCATGCCGATGTGGGTGCGCTGCCGATCCACCTCGGCCTCGGGCCGCGGCACGAGCCGGCCTTCCTTCTCCTGCCGTCCCAGCAGCTCGCCGCGCAGCCAGATGCGCCCTTGAGTTGGGGTCTCCAGGTAGTTGAGGCAGCGCAGCAGCGTGGACTTGCCGCAGCCGCTCGGGCCGATGATGACGACGACCTCGCCGGTGGCTACTTCCAGGTCGATGCCTCGGAGCACCTCGCGGTCACCGAAGGACTTGCGCAGTCCCTCCACGCGGATGATGGGGGCGCTCATGTTCATGTGCCTCGCGCCTCCAGGCGGCGCTCCAGTCGCTGGGCGAGAGCGGACAGCGCCACGACGATGATCAGGTAGCCGACGGCGGCCCAGGCGTACACCTCCGGGCGCAGGTAGGTGCCCGCGAGCTGCTTCGTCTCGTAGAGCATCTCCGGCAGGGCGATGACCATGACCAGCGAGGTGTCCTTGGAGAGCGCCGCCAGCTCGTTGACGAGCGGAGGGATGAGGCGGCGGAACGTCTGGGGCAGGATGACGCGGCGCATGGCCAGCTCGTGGCTCATGCCCAGGGCGCGGGCTGCCTCCATCTGTCCCTTGTCGATGGACTCGATGGCGGCCCGGAAGATCTCCGCGATGTAGGCCGCGGCGTTGAGCGAGAGCGCGACGAGCCCCGCGGCCATGGGGCCCAGGCGGACGCCCATCATCAAGGGCAGCGCGAAGAAGATGAAGAGGAGCTGGAGCAGGAGCGGAGTTCCGCGGAACAGGGTGATGTAGGCCGTGGCCACGCCACGGAAGACAGAGCGGCGGGAGATGCGCGCCAGCGCCACGAGCAGCCCCAGCGCGATGCCACAGGCCCCGGAGCCGAGCGTGAGCTGCAGCGTGACTCCGAGCCCCTGGAGCACGCGGGGCAGGACCACCTCGAGGGAGAAGGTCCAGAAGCCCTGGGGCTTCACGGCCTGCCCCAGCTCTCCGCCGAACCAGCGCTCGGAGAGGCGCTTCAGCTCGCCGCTGGCGCGGATGTCCTCGAAGGCCTGGCGGATGGCGGCGGTCAGGTCCGCGTCCTGCTTGTTGATGGCGATGCCGATGGGCTCGGGCTCGAGCGCCTGGCCGGTGATGACGAAGCTGTCATCCCGGCGGGAGAAGAAGCGGCCCACGGGCTCGTCGATGACGATGACGTCGGCCTGGCCGGACTTCACGGCGGCGAAGCACTCGGTGGCGCCAGGGAAGGGGCGGATCTCCTGGACGGCGACGCCACGTTGCTGGAGCTGCTCCACGAAGCGCTGCGAGGTGGTGTTCGTCTGCACGGCGACGCGGTGGCCGGCGAGCTCCTGCTCGGTGCGGATGGTGCGGCCCCGGGTGGTGACGAAGACCTGGGACATGCGCGCGTACTCGATGAAGTCGACCTGCTGCTGGCGCGCGGGGGTGATGTTCATCGACGACAGGATGATGTCGTAGCGCCCGGAGGTGAGCCCGGCGAGGATGCCGTCCCAGTCCATGACGACGAACTGCGCGGAGACACCGAGCCGGCGGGCAATCTCCCGAGCGAGATCGACGTCGAAGCCCACGGGCTGACCGCCCTCCAGGAACTCCATGGGAGGGTAGGTGGCGTCGATGGCCACGCGCAGCACCCCCGCGGCCTGGACCCGAGCGAGGGCTCCGCCCTGAGCGGCAACGGGAGGAGCGGTGGTACTCCTCGGCTCATCGCCACGGGCGAGGCTCGGGAGGAGGACCGCCAGCAGGAGACACCCGATGGTGAGGCTCCAGCGCTTCATGGGCCGAACGTACCGTTCTTTCGGCCTCGCAGCGCGACGGGACTGGGAGCTCGGTGCGTTTTTCGAGCTCCCAGGAGCCGTGTTACTCCAACCCGCCTCAGGGAGGCGGCGCGACCGTGGGCTTCTGCTCGGGCTTGGCCGCCGGGGCCGGAGTCGCGGCCGGGGCGGGCTTCTTCTCGGGCTCGGCGGGCATCTCCAGCCGCTTGCCCGTGTCCCGCGCGATGTGCCGGTACCACGCGTCCGGGTACTTGGGGTGGTTCACCTTGCCCTGCTCGTCCCGCACGTTGCCGTCGATGTACTTCACCAGCAGGTTCTCACCCAGCTTGCGCCAGCGCGTGTGGACCTTCTCGCCCTGCTGCATCGAGTACTGCGTCAGGTACTGGCGAGCCTCCTCGGGGTTGCGCTTGTACTGCTCCAGCGCCGTCTTCTCGATGTCCGCCTGATCCGCGACGAACTGGCCCTCCAGCGCGTCCTGCTCCTTCTGGACGTCCACCGAGATGTCGCTCCAGCGCGCGTACGTCTGGTTCGACACCCAGTTGAACACCCAGAACGCCGAGTCCCACGAGAACTTGCCGCGGCTGCCCACGCCCTGCGCGAAGTTCTTCGGAGCCTGCCGGATGCCCGCGTACATCGGCGTGTAGACCGTCAGCGCCGTGTCATCCACGCCGAACCAGAGCACGCCGCCCACGTGCGACGGCATCCAGTCGCGCATCTGCGCCACGAAGGAGAAGCCCGTCTGCTGCGTGGAGATGGCGCGCTCGTTCACGTACTTCTTCCCGTCCACCTCCCACGTCAGCGGGCGCCAGCGGTACGGCGCCGCATACGGCCCGGCCCCGATGTCCTTCGACATGTCCAGCGGCGTGCCCTGGAAGTGGTCTCGCATCAGCGCCATCGCGTCCTGCACGGACAGCTTCCGGTCCGGCTTCACCCACAGCGGCAGGCGCTTGCTCGGCGACGAGCCATCCGCGTACTCCACCCCCAGCTTCAGCGAGGGCGCCGCGCGCCGGAAGATGCTCCACACCCGGCCCTCGGCGAACCGCTGCCCCTCGAAGTCGAGCGGGTGGTACGTGTCCGCGAAGCTGAAGTCCTTGTCCGCGCCCTTGAACCAGCCCTTCTCCCGAGCGAAGGAGATGACGTCGGGCGAGTAGAGCGTGTCCGGATCGTTCAGCGGGAACTGGCGGATGCGCGCCTGGTTGGCATGCGCGGAGATGTAGCCCTCCGGCAGCTTGCGAGCCACCCACACCGCGCCCTTCTGCCCCGCGCCCTTGCCGATCATCTCCAGCAGCCACACCTCCTTCGGGTCGGCGATGGAGAACGACTCGCCGGTGGAGGCATAGCCGTGCTCGGCCACCAGGCGCGTCATGACCTGGATGGCCTCGCGAGCCGTCTTCGAGCGCTCCAGGGCGATGTAGATGAGCGAGCCGTAGTCGATGATGCCGGTGGGGGCCTCCAGCTCCTTGCGGCCCGTGAAGGTGGACTCGCCGATGGAGAGCTGGTGCTCGTTCATGTTGCCCACCACCGTGTAGGTGACGGGCGCCTCGGGGATCCGCCCGAGGAACTTCCCCGTGTCCCAGTCGTGGATGTCGCGCATGGCGTTGGGGCCATGGCGCCGCGCGGGCGTGTAGTACAGCTCGCCGTAGAGCTCGTGCGAGTCCGCGCTGTAGGTGATGAAGGTGGCGCCGTCCGCCGTGGCCCCCTTGGACACCAGCATGCTGGTGCACGCGAGGGCAGGGGGAGCGATCAGGGCCGCCGTGACGGGGAGCGCCGTGAGGAGGGACGTCATGCGTCGGGTCATGGCGGCGGATGCTATCAGTCCTCTGCCCGATGGGAACCGCGGTGTCCCTCGGGTGGGCCTTCACCGTCACTGGGAGGGACCGCGAGACGCGCCGGAGGCTGCCGCGGTGCGGCCCTGCGGCCGAGCGGCGCAGCGCACGTCTCCTCCAGTGAGCCGGCGTGTGCACCTCCCGGGCTGAAGGCCGCGCAAACCCTGCACGTGCGCCCAGGAGGTCGCAGGGTTTGCGGGAGGCAGCCCACTCCGGCGAACCGTCGCGACTGGCTTGGGAGGTGCAATGCGCTCCGTCGATCAGGGAAGCAGCCAGGAGACGCCCGTGGCGAATGACGCGCATGGCCAGGAGTCGAGCGGTGGAGGGGCGGCAGGCAGCGAGCCGCCCTGGCACGCGCTGCGGGTAGAGGAGGCGCTGAGACGCGCCGAGACGGATGCCGGGCGGGGCCTGTCCACTCAGGAGGCCGCTCTCCGCCTCGCCCGCCTGGGGCCCAATGCCCTGCCGGAGGGGGTGCGAAAGTCCATCGCCACCGTCTTCCTCCACCAGTTCAAGAGCCCTCTCATCTATCTGTTGATCGCCGCGGCTGGCATCGCCCTGGCGCTGGGGAAGGTAAGTGACTCCGCCGTCATCCTGGTGGTCGTCCTCATCAACGCCCTCATCGGGACGCTTCAGGAAGGGCGGGCGGAGCGCTCGCTCGACGCGCTGCGGCGTCTGGCGAGCCCCAAGGCGCACGTGCTGCGGGACGGCCAGGAGCAACAGATCGACGCTCGCGAGCTCGTGCGGGGCGATCTGCTGCTGCTCGCGGCGGGAGACGCGGTGGCCGCGGATGCCCGGCTCGTGGAGGGCGCGGGCCTGCAGCTCTCGGAGGCCGCGCTCACCGGCGAGTCCGCTCCGGTGGCCAAGGAGCCCTCGCCCCTGGGGCCGGAGACGGTCCTGGCCGACCGCAAGAACATGCTCTACGCGGGCACCTACGTCACCGCGGGCCGGGCCCGGGCGGTGGTCGTGGCCACCGGGCCCGGCTCGGAGATCGGCCGCATCGCCGCCCTCGCGGAGGCCGCCGAGGAGCCCAAGACGCCCCTGGAGCGGCGCATCGAGCAGTTCGGCCGCTACATCATGGGCGCCGCGCTGGTGCTGCTCATCACGGTGGTGACCATCGGGACCCTGCGGGGCGTGCCCTTCGGACAGATCGCCATGGTGGGCATCAGCCAGGTGGTCGGCATGGTCCCCGAGGGGCTCCCGGTCGCCATCACCATCGCGCTGGCCGTGGGTGTCCAGCGGATGGCGAAGCGGCGCTCGGTGGTCCGGAGGCTGGCCGCCGTCGAGACGTTGGGCTCAACCACGGTCATCTGCAGCGACAAGACGGGGACGCTGACGCGCAACGAGATGACCGTGACCACCGTCCATCTCCCCGGTGGCCGGGAGTTCTCGGTGTCTGGCGTGGGCTATGCGCCGGAGGGCGACTTCCTCGAGAAGGGTGGACAGGTGCGGCCCCTGGCCGAGGAGGACTTGAGGGGCCTGCTCGAGGCGGCGGTGCTCTGCAACGACGCGCAGCTCGTCGGTCCCGAGGCACAGGAGCCTCGCTGGAAGCCGATGGGTGATCCCACCGAGGTGGCCTTGGTGACGCTCGGGAAGAAGGCGGGCCTCGCGCTCGAGGAGGTGCGCAGCCACTTCCCCCGACAAGCGGAGATCCCGTTCGATGCGGCCACGAAGATGATGGCCACGCAGCACGCCGGGCCCGAGAGCACGTGGGTGGTGCTGAAGGGAGCGCCGGAGGTCCTGCTCGAGCTGTGTGGCGGCTCGAGGCAGGGCGGCGTCGTCATTCCCATGGACGAGCGCGGGCGCCAGGAGGCGCACGCCGCCGCGGAGTCCATGGCGCACCGCGCGCTGCGGGTGCTCGCGATCGCCATCGTCCCGGGAGCGAGCATCGATGACCGGGCGGACCCCTCCGCGTTCCGGGGGAAGGCGATCTGGCTGGGCCTGGTGGGGCAGATGGATCCGCCTCGCCCGGAGGTCGCCGACGCGGTGGCGCGGTGCAGGGCCGCTGGCATCCGCCCGGTCATCGTCACGGGGGACCACAAGGTGACGGGGCTGGCGGTGGCCCGCGCGCTCGGCATCGCGCGTGAGGGAGACATCGCCGTGGATGGCCGCGAGCTGGAGCAGCTCTCGGACGAGGCCCTGGCCGAGCGCATCGATCGCATCTCTGTCTTCGCGCGCGTCCACCCCGCGCAGAAGCTCCGCATCGTCCGGGCCTACCAGCGACGGCACGAGGTGGTCGCGATGACGGGCGATGGCGTGAACGATGCGCCGGCGCTCGCGCAGGCGGACGTGGGCATCGCCATGGGAGTCACCGGGACCGAGGTCGCCAAGGAGGCCTCGAAGATGGTCATCGCGGACGACAACTTCTCGACCATCGTCGCCGCCGTCGAGGAGGGCCGCGTCGTCTACCGCAACCTGAAGAAGGTCATCCTCTATCTGTTCTCGACCTCGATGGCCGAGGTGGCGGTGCTGCTGGCCGCGCTGGTGATGGGGTATCCGCCTCCGCTGGCGGCCGTGCAGATCCTCTGGATCAACCTGGTGACGGAGGGCGTGGTCACCATCAACCTCATCCTGGATCCCGCCGAGGGGGATGAGATGCGGCGCAGGCCCATTCCCACGGATGAGCCGCTCCTGACGCGGACCCTGCTGTCGCGCATGGCGTTCATGACTCCCGCCATCGCGATCTCCACCCTGGGTTGGTTCATCTACCGGCTCTCGACGGGGGCGCCCTTCGCCCAGGTCCAGACCGAGACGTTCACGGTGCTGGCGGTCTGCCAGTGGTTCAACGTCCTCAACTGCCGCTCGGAGGGCAGGTCCGTCTTCCGGATGAACCTGCTGAAGAACCCCTGGCTCATCGGAGGCCTGGTCCTGGGCAACCTGCTCCAGGCGATGGTGGTCTTCCTGCCGTTCATGAACGAGATCTTCCACACGGTGCCCTTCAGCCTGAAGGAGGTGGTAGCCATCGGTGTGGTCGCCAGCTTCGTCCTCTGGGTCGAGGAGCTGCGCAAGCTCCTCGTCCGCCGCAGGGAGCGAGGCGAGAGCCTGCGAGCCCCGCCCGCGCGGACTCACGGCGCCGAGGAGCGCGCGCACGCATGAGGGGAGCGGCCCCAGGGCCGACAGCCTCTCGAGCACCTTCGCATCCCCACCGCCTCCCGGGGAGGAGCCCGTGCCGGGCCGGAGCGCCACCGACTGGTATGCTTGTCATACCAGTTGGCGACAGGTCCGGCCGACAGGGGGGCCCCGGTCGAGGGAACTGTTCACTCGAGAAAGCCCGCTGCCTCGAAGAGGGGGGGGCGGGCTGCATCCCGGGAGGCCATCCCTATGTTGGGGTGCGGTCCGAGTCCGGGGGCGTTGCGCCTGTCGCGGAATGCCCGGCATGCGGCCGCGGGGTGGGAGATGCGGCGGCAGCTTCAGAACAGTCTGGAGAATCTTCAGCGTGTGACGGATGTGGTCCGGGAGCTCGGCTGGCAGGCCCAGGCGCAGGCGCGGCGCAACGTCCTCGCGCTGCGGACCCGAGGGACGGGACGCTGGGGCTCGGTCTCCGTGGCCTGGCCCCGCCAATACGACTGGGAGCTCGCTTCCAAGTGGGCGGACCACTTCAAGTGGGGCCTGGCCGAGCGCGCTCAATTGGAGGTGGTGGACCTTCCCCAGCCCCACGAGCGCATCGTCCTCTTCGAGGTGGGATACGCGGGCGGGCGCCTGCGTGCGGCCCTCGACTATGCGGACTCGCCGGAGCTCAACTCCACGTGCCTGCGTGAGGTGGGGCTCTACTTCAAGATGCAGTACCGCCAGTCGGGCTACTCCTCTCGCCGTGTGCTTCCGGCGGGGTATGTGCCGGGCAGCCTGCATCTGTACGACTACCTCGCGCCGGTGCGGGCGCTGCGGGACGCGCGCCACTTCACCTATGACGTGCTGGGGCGCTGCTCCCCGGACACCGCCTCGGACGCGCAGCGACAGGCCTTCGAGCAGCTGCAGGCGCAGACGCGCTTCCGCTTCCACGGTGGGGCTCCCACGGTGCGCTACAGCCGCTTGCTGCGCGAGGTGGCCCAGGCGCGCGTGTGCGTGGATCTGCCCGGAGTCGGCGGCTTCGGCTTCCCGCTCATGGATTGCCTCGCCGTGGGCAGCTGCGTCGTGACGGCCCGGCACGACCAGCGCCTCCCCGGAGGACTGGTGGATGGCGAGCACGTCATCTTCGTGCGGCCCGACTTGAGCGATCTCGTCGACACCTGCGCGCGCTACGTGGAAGACGCGCCGGCGTGTGAGCGCATCGCTCGCAACGCGCGCCACTTCTTCGATGCGTACCTGCATCGGCGAGCCCTGGCGGACAGCTGCCTGCGCGCGTGTGTCCAGGTCCTGGAAGCCCCTTCGAGCGCCTCGCTCTTCGACTGAGTGCCGTGTTTTTCGGAGCTCCGTGTCCATGTCACCCAAGACTTCGTCTTCCTCCGCTTCCTCGCGCTCCGCTCCCACCCGCCAGGCGCCCTTCGTCGGGCGCCGCCTGCGCGTCGTCCACCTGATGCATGGCCTCCAGCTGGGAGGGCTGGAGACGTTCGTCGTCCGGCTCGCGTCGGCCGGGCGCGAGCTGGGGCTGGAGCCGCTCGTGCTGGCACTGGGCGATGACGGGCCGGTGCGCGACCTGCTCTCGGAGCACGAGATTCCGTGCGTGTGGCTGGAGGGGCTGCCCGGGCTGTCTCCGGCTGCGCTCCGGCGCATCACCCAGGAGCTGCGTGCCTTCGAGGCGCACCTGGTCCATGGGCATGACATGGGGCCCTGGCTCAACGCGGCGGCGGCCTCGCTGCTCGCGGGCGGCGCGGCGCCCGTGGCCACCTTCCATCAGACGGCGCAGCCCGGCTCCAAGCTGCGGCCGCTGGCCTCGGTGGCCGCCAGCCTCTCCCCGGCGCTGATTGCCTGCGGCCGGGAGGTGGAGCGGGAGATCCGCGCCTGGGCGCCTCGCACCGCCAACGTCGTCACCATCGAGAATGGTGTTCCGCTGCCCGAGCCGGCTTCACCCCGGGAGCGCTCCGCCATCCGGGCCCGCCTCGGGTTGCCGGCGCGCGCCACCGTCTTCGGCTACCTGGGCCGGCTGCACCCGGAGAAGGGGGTGGAGACGCTGGTGGAGGCCTTCGCCCAGGCGTTCGCGCGCGATCCGCAGGCGCACCTGGTGCTCATCGGCACGGGGCCTCTGGAGAGCGCGCTGCGCGCGCGCAACGTGGAGCGCGTCCACTTCCTGGGCGAGGTGCCTCACGGGTCGCGGCTGCTCCCCGCCTTCGATGTCTACGTGCAGCCCTCCCTGCGCGAGGGGCGCTCGCTGGCGCTGCTCGAGGCGATGGCGGCGGGCCTGCCCACGGTCTCGTCGGACATCCCCGCCATCCGGGAGGTTCACGTAGGCGAGGAGACGGCGCTGCTCGCGCCTCCGGGTGACGCGCGCGCCCTGGCGGGAGCCCTGCGCACCCTGGCCGGGGATGCGGACCGGCGCGCCGCCATGGGTCGCAGGGCGCGGGAACGCTCTCGGGAGCACTCGCTGGACACCATGGTCCAGCGCTACGCGGCCCTCTATCGGGATGTGGTGAGCCGGTGGGAAAGCTGAAGCCTGTCCTCCATGTTCGCAGCTCCGGCGGCCTGTATGGCGCCGAGCGCTCCCTGATGTCGCTGGCGGCCCACACGCCGCCGCCCTTTGCTCCGCTCCTGCTCAGCCTGGTGCCTCCGGGGCGCGCGGATGCCCTCGTGCCCGAGGCGCGGCGGCTGGGGCTGAAGGCCCTGAGCATCCCCGCGCGCTCGGGCTTCGACGCCGAGGCGGTGCGCTCGCTGGCCGCGGAGGCACGGCGGCTCTCGGCCTGTCTGTTCCACGCGCATGACTTCAAGTCCCTGGCCCTGGCGCTGCCGGCGGCGCGCTGGGCCGGGCTGCCGGTGGTGGCGACCTTTCATGGGGACACCGGCGAGAACCTCCTCGTCCAGGCGTACGAGGCGAGTGCCCGCCTCCTGGCCAACGCCGTGCAGGGCGTGGCGGTCGTGTCCCGCGAGCTGGAGGCGCGCGTGCGCCGCTGGGCGCCACTCGCCCGGGTGATGCACCTTCCCAACGCCCTGGCCCTCCCTGCGCCGCTCACCGCCAACGAAGCGCGGGCGGCCCGGCATGAGCTCGGGCTGTCCGATGCGGAGCCCACCCTGGCGGTGCTGGGACGCCTGTCGCCCGAGAAGGGGCACGCCGTGCTCTTCGAGGCGCTGAGGCGCCTGCCCCGCCCGCCGCTCCTGCTCATCGCGGGGGAGGGGCCCGAGCGCGCTCGGCTGGAGGTGCTCGCGCGTGGGCTGCCGGTGCGCTGGCTGGGCTTCACCGCGTCGCGCCCCGTGTATGCCGCCGCGGATGCCGTGGTGATGCCCTCGCTCACGGAGGGGATGCCCATGGTGGCCCTGGAGACCATGGCCAGCGGGCGGCGCCTGGTGGCCAGCGCCGTGGGAGCGCTGCCGTACCTGCTCGCCCAGGGGCGCGGAGAGCTGGTTCCGCCCAGCCACCCGCACCTGCTGTCGCTCGCCCTGGCGCGCGTGCTGCGCGCGGTGGCCGACGAGGGCCGGGACTTCCTGGGGGCGCGGGCCCACGTCGAGCGGCGCTATGCGCCCGAGGCCGTGGGCCGGCGCTACGCCGACGAGCTCTACGCCGGAGCCGTGGAGCGGTACGCGCGCATCAGCTCCGCCCCCACCTCGCCCCAGGCGTAACGCTGGGCGAGGGTGGCGGCGCGCTGGGCCATGGCGCTCGCCTCCTCGGGGTTGTTCTTGAGGTAGCGGAGCGCGCTGGCGAACTCCGCCTCCGTATTGGCCAGCAGCGCCTCGCGGCCGTTCTGGAAGGGCAGCCCTTCGGCGGCCAGCGGGCTGGCGACGATCGGCACGCCGGCGGCCGCGGCCTCGAGCAGCTTGAGCCGCGTGCCCGAGCCGAGGCGCAAGGGAACGACCGTGGCCCAGGCCCCCTCGAGGTAGGGCGCCACGCTGGGCACCGTCCCCGTCACCACCAGGTTCTCGCGCTGGCAGGACTGCAGGCGCGAGGACGGATTGCGCCCGATGAGCATCAGCCGGCTGGGGGCGAGGTCCGCCTCCACGCGGGGCCACAGCTCCTTCGCCAGCCAGAGGGCGGCATCCCCGTTGGGCAGCCAGTCCATGGCTCCCACGAAGACGACATCCTTGCGGAGGGTCCTCGCGAGCGCCTGTCCCGGCGAGTTGTCGATGCGCACCCCGTTGGGGACGACATGGACGGCGCGGGCGCCCAGGCCTTCCAGCTGCTGGCCATCCACGGGCGAGCAGGCAAGCACCAGGTCCATCTGCTTCAGCAGGTGCGCCTCGAGCTGACGCACCTGGCGGTGCTGCCACCGCACCAGCGGCCTGAGCGGGAGCGGCGCGAGAGGTGCCAGCCGCTCGAAGAGGGCGGACTCGACGTTGTGCTCGTCGAGGACGAGCCGGGCCGTCGGGCAGAGGGAGCGCGCGAGGGGCGCCCACTGGGCGGTGTGCAGGTGATCGAAGTGGACCACATCCACGGGCCGCTGCGAGAGCAGCTCGGTGAAGGCGGTGAGCGCCTCAGGAGCCAGGTAAGGCAGATAGGAGGGAGGCACGCCTCGGGCGAGGCTGGCGAGCACACCGCCCGGGCGCCAGGGCGAGCGGTTCGAGCGAGGAACCGTCCGCACCGTGACGTGTCGCCCCAGCTGCTCCCGGAAGCCGTCCGCGTCCTCGCCGGGTCCCTGGAACGCGAGCACCGTCAGCTCTACCTGGCCCGCCAGTGTCCGCATCAGCTCCAGCGTCCGCTGGGTGCCGCCGCTGAAGGCGGGGAAGGGGACACCCGGCAGGACACAGAGCACTCGCAGCGGCCGGGAGAAGCCCTCTTCCAGGGCTTTGGCCAGGGTATTCGACGGCCGCGGACTCTGTTGAGGCTGGGCGCCCCCCTTGGAAGGATTCAGCTCCTGGTTCTTCCCCGACTGCGCCACCCTCGACCCCTGCAACATGATCAGTGCCTCCGTCGATTGCCTTACCCGTGAAATGCGCGGGCAGGGCAAAATGGACGAAGGATAATTTCGCGGCTCGAAACGGCTCGGCGGATGAGCGCCAGTGGACAGCACGCGAGCAGGGTGGCTGACGCAGTCCGGCAAGAGGTGTTCGCTACTGGAGAGCGGCGGACCTGGACTCGACGTATCGTCGGGTGGTGCACGCTCTGAATCACCGGCTCCTCTGGCTTCTCTCCGCAAGCCTTCTGGCTTGTGCACCGAAGATCATCACCGCGCAGCCCACGGACGGCGGGGCCGCGGCCATGCGAGAGGGGGACTATGCCCACACCATCGACACCCCTGAGGTGTGGCATGCGCTCGCCGCGCGTCCAGGCTCCGAGTTCCAGGCCAATATAGAGGTGGTGAAGGTCGTCCTCGACTCGATGGACGGCAACGTCTACTTCATGCAGAGCGAGCGCTGGCCGCTGCACCTGACCTTCGCGCGCAGGTTCCTCTTCACCTTCACCCACCCGGTTCCGCCGCCTTCCGTGTTCTACGAGAAGGAGTACCGCTCGAAGGAGCGCCGGTTCGTGCTGGGCACGCTGGCCCACTACGTGGACGCGGACGTGTGGGCCTTCGAGCTGAGCGCCAACGATACGTTGGACGTGGAGGCCACCGCGCGGGCGTTCTCCGAGGTGCGCAAGCGCGTCTTCTTCCGAGAGCAGCTGCGCTACCGGCCCGTTCCGCCCGCTCATGAGCGCGAGCTCGCACGTCTCCAGGCGCTGATGCCGGTGGTCACGGTGGATGCGATCGCGGGCAAGACGCGCTACCAGCCGCTGGAGATGGGCGAGGCCTACGGCTACCTGCGCGTCTTCCCCGTGGGCCGGAAGGTGGAGCCTCGGGAGCTGAGGCCGTACGACATCGTGGTGCTGGCGGAGCTGCCGGAGGAGCTGCCCGTGGTGGCCGGGGTGATGTCCGAGCAGCTCCAGGCGCCGCTGGGCCACATCAACGTGCTGTGCCACAACCGCCGCACGCCCAACATGTCGGCGAGGGGCTTGCTGGCGCATCCCTCCGTGAAGCAGCTGGAGAACCAGCTGGTGCACCTGGTGGTGGAGCCACGGGGCTTTCGCCTGGAGCCGGCGACACTCCCTCGGGCCGAGAGCGCGTGGGAGGCGCATCGGCCCGCGCGCCCGTTCACTCCCGAGCGAGACGACCGCGACGTGGGCATGCCGCTGCTCACCGAGATGGACCCGGACGATGTCTCTCTCTTCGGAGCGAAGGCCGCCCAGCTCGCGCGGGTGGCCCAGCTCTCCCCGAGCATCGAGGTGCCCAAGGGGTTCGGGTTGCCCTTCCACGCCTATGCACGCTTCCTCCGGGTCAACGGACTGGATGCGCGCATCGAGGCCATGCTCGCGGATCCGGAGTTCCAGCGCAGCCCGGACAAGCGCCAGCGGGACTTGCAGGCGTTGCGCGAGGCCATGGAGCGCGCGCCAGTGCCGCCGGACATCCTCCAGCCGCTGCTCGCTCGGATTCGAGCCGTGCTCCCGCCGGGAAAGGTGCGTCTGCGCTCGAGCACCAACGCCGAGGATCTCCCCGGCTTCAATGGGGCGGGGCTCTACCGCTCGCGCAGGGTGGACCCCACCAACGCCGAGCAGGTAGCGCAGGGGCTGCGAGAGGTCTGGTCCAGCGTCTGGCTGTGGAGCGCGTTCGAGGAGCGGTGGTACTACCGCATCGAGCCGCGCACGGTGGGCATGGCCATCCTGGTGCAGCAGTCGGTGGATGACACGGTGGCCAACGGAGTGGCCATCACGGCGAACCCGTTCCACCAGGGCCGGCCCGGCTTCCTCATCAATGCCCAGCTCTCGGGAGGCAGCGTCACGGGTGCGCGCGGCGACGAGCTCCCCGAGCAGATCCTCTATTACACCTTCGAGGAGGGCAGGGGCTTCGAGCGGCTCTCGCGCAGCTCGGGCTCGCCGGACGCCCCCATCCTCTCGGACGAGGATGTCGAGAAGCTGAGCACCGCGCTCGGCATCATCCACAATGCCTTCACCCAGGATGGGCTCGGCGTGAGTGGACGGGCAGTGGACGTGGAGTTCCTCCTCGTGCGTGAACCGCGCCGGGTGGTCATCGTCCAGGCCCGACCGTACACCGTCACCTGGGAAGGGGATCGCGTCTGGAGGGATGAGACCGGAAGGCCCGTGCTCCCGCCGTGAGCGTGATGGCAGCCGGTTACCCTTCTTCAGGGCAGTTGGGTGAGGGAGCAGGACGCGAAGCCAGGCGCCAGAGAAGACCTGAGCCAACACGCAGGCCGGTGGTGTTGTGGACCAGAGGGGGCCGTCTCCTCCAACCCGACGTGCCCACTTGTGTACTGGCGAGCGCTCACTCCTGCTGCTTCGCCCGGGCCCAGCGACGCAGGATTGCCCGCGTCCGCCGGCAGAGTGGCTTGTCGCTCGTTGGGGACGGGCTGCCTTACCACGGCCGTTGAAGCTTCCGGTGACGGAGCGGGTGGGCCTCCGGCGTCCACGGCCGAGACTGCCGAGAAGGAAGGAGGTGCCCAGGCAAGCATCAGGGTGGGCGCGGAACAGAAGCTGGCAGGAACACCGCCGGTGGTGGAGCGGAAGGCAGGTGGGGCCGCAATGGATTCGGAGCCGCAGGAATCCTCCTGCCACTCGCCAACGGGGAGCGGAGCGGGTGGGGCCGAGGGAGCGTTCCGGCTCGAAGTGGCACACACATCGGCGCCCTTCTCCGCGTGGAGAGGGCCCCTGCCTGTCGGCTCGATTGGTTGCGAACTGGTATGACAGGCAGACCAGTTGCTGGCGTTCTCGCCCGACACGGGCACCTCCCCGGAAGGCGGTAGGGGCACAGGCGCGGTGTGCGCATCACGCACCGGGGCCAGGCGGTCGAGCAGCGGCTCATCGGCGGCCTTCAGCAGCGCCGGCAGCTGTTGGCGAAGGGCCTGGGCGTCACGGTCGGCCAGGGAGTTGAACACGCACTGGGCCCACTGCTGGAGAGCCTCGGGTTGCAGTGCCGGCAGCAGCGCGTCCGCCAAGCCTCGGAAGGCCTTCTCCAACGACATCAGGAGCAGCAGGTGGCCGGGACGGTCCGCTGCTTGGGCCGCCAGCCGCAGCAGGTCGAACTCTCGCTCCACCCACCGGGTGCGCTTCTCCTGCCAGCGGGCCTCATCTCTCAGCGCGAAGCTGGCATTGAGCAGCAGTTCCACGTCCTGTTGGCTGGCGTGCTCGCAGCAGGCGGCCAGCAACTCCACCGTCACCTCGCGCTTGAGGGCGAAGAACCCTTCCAGCAGCGGCCGGCGGTCCATGTCTTTACGGCCCTCGGGCAGCAGCAGCTTCAGGTTCTCGAGCGACAGCGCTTCGCCCAGGGGCACCGTGCGGCTCTGTCTCCCGGGGTGTTGAACGATGAGTCCTCTGGCGGCCAGCCCCTGGAGGGCTCCTCGGATGGTGGTGCGCGACACGCCATAGCGCTGGGCCATCTGCCGCTCGGAAGGCAGCCTGCCTTTGGGCCACTGCCCCAGGGCAATCGTTTGCTCCAACTGCTCCGCCACTCTCGACACCAGCCCCTTGTGTTCCATCCCCGCCACCCTCCTCGTTGCACGCCTCCTCCATCCAAGCAGAGGCCTCTGACAACGCATGCGGCAGCTCGAGGGAGGGGCTGCGCTCATTTCCGGGAGCAGCGACGATGGCCTGAAGACGGTGGGCTGCCTCTGAGATTCGTTCGCACTGCTGGACTGCTGTCGGGCACGGCCCTCCTGCTGCTGACCGCTTGCCGTCCCAGGATCGAAGTGATGCTGGCCTCCCAGGAGGAGCGGCTACCAGCGCCTCGCTTCATGGTGGAGGATCCCGAGCATCCAGATCGTCCCCGCTACAGCACCATCCAGGTCTTCGACAGGCAAAGGCAGCTCTTGTGGCACCTGCGTGCCGAGCCGTTCGGTGAACAGCAGAGTGGTCGTCGGCTCTCGTATGGCGAGCGGGCCGAAGGCTTCGCGCTGGTGGAGGAACCTCGATCGCTCGAACCGGGCGGTCGCTACGTCCTCTTCGTCATCGGGGAGAACCGGGGCTCGCTCCACTTCGACGTGGACGAGGAGGGCTTCGTCCACGCCGTGCCCCCGTCGAGGCGGGCCTACTCGGGAGGAGCGGCCGGCCCAGGATGCTGCTTGCGCACCCGGATGCGCATCCGCGGGTTCCGTGGATCCTCATGCTCCTGCTGGCCCGCCTTCACGTGGCGCTTCACCTGGATCTGGTGCTTGCCCCCGACGCTCACGAGCGACTCGACCATCTTCTCCGCGTCCGGGAGCTCGCCGCTCGCCTCGGCGAGCCGGACGATGACGCGCGTGCCCGGCTCCTGGGCGTCCGGCGGAGAGGCCTGCACGGAGAGAGAGAAGAAGCTGAGGACGACGAGGACACGGCTCCACATGTTCGCGCGCATGGTGCGCCTCCTTTGGCGTTGAGTGCCGACAGGAGGTACGGACCCCGCGAAAAAGTGTGACAGCCCGTCTGCCTCGGGCGCCAGGCGCTCAGGCGAGCCCGCGCTCGAGCTGGCCGACCAGCATCAGGAGCCCCGCCCGCTCCGAGTCCCCGAGCCGGCCCGAGGCGTCGCACCGCTCCAGGAGCTGCTCGGCCGAGGCACGCCCCACCGCCGCCATGGGCGACAGCGTCTCGAGCTTCGCCAGCAGGTCGATCAGCGAGCGCAGCGTCGATGCGTCATCGCGAACCTCCGCCAGGAAGCGGACCCTCGGCTCGGGACGCGCGCAGGACTCGCGCACGAGCTGCTCCAGCCAGCGGGCGGTGGCCTCGATCTTGGGGTAGTCGAGCTTCTCCGGCGTGTCCTCCGGCGTGTGGTAGTGGCGCCAGCGTCCGTTGGTGAGGAAGAGGAAGGGCACGTTGCGGCGCCAGAAGCCCCAGTAGTCCGAGAGGGGAGGCACCGTCTCCGCGTCGAAGCGCCGGATGACCACTCCCGGCTCCATCCGGGCCATCCGCTCCACCAGCGCCCCGGTTCCCTCGCTGCGCTCCGCCCCGAGCGCGAACACGGACCGGCGGACATCGTCCGGTGCTCCCTCGGGCCCGATCGCGTGTCCGACCAGATCCATGCAGACCATCAGATCGATGGTGTCCAGGGGGACGGTCGGGTGACGCGCGAAGTGCTCCGAGCCCATCGCCTCCGAGAGGAAGTAAGGCGGCTCCTCGCCGTCGAACGCGGCGAAGAGGACGCCTCGCCCCTTGGGAGGGTTGCGTCGCAGGGCCCGGGCGACCTCCACCATGATCGCCACCGCCGCCGCGTTGTCGTCCGCGCCGTGGAAGGTGTGGCTGCCCTCCCGGCCCAGGTGATCGTAGTGGGCCGCCACGAGGACCCACCGATCCTGCTCACCCCGCAGCGGCGCGAGGATGTTCGCTCCGTTGCAGCCCGGCACGGGCTGCTCCACGGGCTCGAGCCCCGCCTCCCGGAACGCCTCCACCACGAGGGCTCGCGCGGCTCGACCCCCGGCACTTCCGGGGGCACGGCCGGCGCACTGGCTGGAACAGAGACTCTCGACGAAGGTTCTCAGGGTCATGGCGGCGTAGGGGAGCGTCAGCGCTCGATGCGGAAGGTGACCACGGTACCAGCATGGTCGGAAGGCCAGAGACTGGACGCCGTGCGGTCTCCCAGCTCGTCCCCGACGACCTCGGCCGAGACCGGCTGGAGCCGGTCACCCTTGTAGAGCACCAGGTCGATGCGCTCGTCCAGGGCCGCGGTGCTGGTGTCGTTCACCCGATCACTGAAGCAGCAGGTGAAGCCGGGGCCCGAGCCCGCCACCGTCCAGGCGTCGGTGTAGCCCGCGTCGCGGAGGATGCCGTAGCCCGGCGTCGGGCTGCCGGGACCGCTGTTGAGGTCGCCCACCACGATGACGGGCTGGGAGTAGCCCCCGAGGGCCGCCACCAGCTCGCGAGACTGCTGCTCGTTGGCGGGCATGATGCCCTCCACGTGGGAGTTGACGAAGGTGAACCTCGCGCCGTCCACGGTGGCGTCCACCTTGGTGAAGCCGCGCGTGAAGGTGACGGAGCCGCCCCCCGTGGCCACCTGCGCGTTGTTCACGTAGTTCCGCTCCACCACCTCGGAGGTCCGCACGTCTCCGCGCGCGAGGATCACGTCGTAGTCCGTCAGGCGGATGTCCGTGAGATCATTCGCGTTGCTGGAGAGCGCGGCCGGCAGCTCGGAGTCCGCGTTCCTCACCCGCGCCGCGATGCGGTAGTCGAGCCCCCGCTCCCGGAGCTGCTGCTGCAGGATGGCGACGAAGTCCGAGGCATCCACCAGCGCGTTCACCGCTCCGTTGGAGAAGAAGTCGCTGGGGTACTGCGTCCGGTAGAGGGACACCTCCTGGAGCCCCACCAGCGCCGGGTTCTTCTCGGCGATCTCGGCCGCGAGCGCCCCGGCGCGCTCCTGGAAGTTCGTCGCCTGCACCGTGGCGAACAGCTGCCCGGCGATGCCAGGAATCTCCTGCCGGGTCTTCGCCTGCGCGAGCAGGAAGATGTTGCCCCCCAGGTAGATGTTGCGCGTCATCACGGTCACGTCGACCGGTCCGGTCGGCGTCTTGTCGTCCTCACCGCAGCCGGTGAGGGTCAGGGTGGAGCCAGCGAGCAGGGCGGTCAGCAGGCGAGGCCCGCGACGAGAGAGGAGGCGCATGGATCTCGAGGTGGAAGGGGAGGCCCGCGAGGCGGGCGGGTGCGGAAGTGCACCCCGTTCGCGAATGTAACAGGAGCGTCACGAAGGGAGAATCGAGGCCCCGCTTCTCCAGGCCGAGGGGCTCCTGGCTTCTCGGGAGACGGGAAACTGGACCCGTGTCCACCCGCATCCATCCGCTGGTGAGCACCCGCACGCAGCGTCTGTTAGCCAGCAAGACGATCACCCTCATGGGCGTGGCCGGCAGCTCGCTTCCTTCCTACCTCTGGGCGTGCCCCTATGAACGCCCTGCTGCTCGCTGCATCGTTGTTGCCTGTCGGACTTCTTCCCGAGGGGGTGACGGCCCAGGTTGGCCCGAAGCCTGCCCAGGCTCCCGCCGCTGGTAGCCCGGCCACACCCGCGGCTCCCGCGCCGCAACCGCCCGCGGCTGCCACGCCTCCTCAGCCCCAGGTCTCGGATCCGCTGCTCGCCCCGGTGCCATCGGCGGCGCGCGAGCTGTCCTCCTGGGGAGAGGCGCTCGGGTTGCTGCGGCGGCGCTCCACGGATCTCCAGGTGGCGCTGGCCCAGGTGGAGGCCGCCGCGGGGCAGTGGCGCATCGCGCTCGCCGCGCTGCTTCCGACCCTTCAGGGGACGATCAATGTCCAGTACAACGTCCTCAATCCGGAGGCGACGAGCTTCATCGGAGGCGGCGGTGTGGGCGGCGGCGTCGGCGGCGGTGTGGGGGGAGGAGGAGGAGACAGGACGCCCACCTCGCCCCTGGGCGTGGGGCTGCTGAGCGCCACGGTGCCGCTGGTGAACCTGAGCGCGTTCACCGCGCTGGGCTCGGCCCGCGAGTCGCGGCGCGCGGCCACCTTGTCCCTGGCCGACATCCGCAGGCAGCTCACGGGGCGGCTCGCCAGCGCGCTCGTGTCGGTGGTGGCCTCGGAGCGGCTGTCCGAGGTGAACCGCGTCAACCTGCGCACCGCGCTGGAGCGGCTCGCCCTGGCCCAGCGCCGGCTGGAGCTGGGCGCCGGCACGCAGCTGGACGTGCTTCGCGTGCAGCAGGACGCGGAGAGCGCCCGCGACGCGGTGGTGACGGGCGACGAGTCCCTGCGGCAGGCACGTGAAACTCTCGGCCTGGCGCTCGGGGTGAAGGGGCCGGTGGGGCTGGCGTCCAACACGAACCTGGTGGCGCTGCTCTCCCAGGTCCGCCAGGACTGCCGGCCGCTCGACACGCTGGACAGCCGGCCGGACCTGGCCGCGGCGCGCGCCCGCCTCACCGTGGCCGAGCGCGCGGTGACGGAGGTGAAGACCGCCTACGCCCCGACGCTGGCGCTGCAGAGCACCACGGCGGCCCTCACGGTGGAGCCCGGCTTCGCGGAGGTGCCTGCCTGGAACATCGGCGCGGCGCTCGTGCTGCCCTTCTGGGATGGAGGCGTGCGAGAGGGCCGGCTGCGGCTGGCGCGGGCCCAGGCGGAGGTGGCTCGGCAGGAGGTGGCGGCGCGGGAGCTCTCCGTGACGGCGGAGGTGGCCCAGGCCCGGCGCGCGGTGGAGGTGGCCCAGGCGGCGCGAGACATCGCCTCCCGAGCCCGGCACCTGGCCGAGGAGAGTGATCGGCTCACCCGGCGCAGCTTCGAGGTGGGCACGGGGACGAGCCTGGAGCTCGTTCAGTCGGCGGGCGCGCTGCGGCAGGCGGAGCTGCAGCTGGTGCTGCGCGAGTTCCAGTTCCAGGACACCCAGGTGACGGCATTTCTCGCGGAGGCGGCATGCGACTGGTGAGCGTGGGCGGAGTGGGGCTGGCGATCCTGCTCCTGGCCGGGTGCGGCAAGAACAAGGCCTCGGAGGGACCGCAGCAGGGCCCACAAGGCGCCAACGGCGCCCTCCCGGTGGAGGTGCTGGCGCTGAAGCCGGGCGAGGTGCGAGACGCCCAGGAGTACCTGGGGCAGGTGCTCTCCCGGACCAGCGTGGAGCTCCGTCCGCAGGTGGCGGGCTCCGTCCAGGCCATCCGCGTGAAGCCCGGCGAGCGGGTGAAGCAGGGGCAGGTCCTGCTGGTGGTGGATGCCCGGCAGCAGCGCGCGGATCTGCGCGCGGCGGAGGCGCAGCGGGCCTCGGCGCTGGCCAACCGCGAGTTCGCGCGGAGCACGAGCGAGCGCGCCGCCCAGCTCCTGAAGGAAGGGCTGATGAGCCGTCAGGACTATGACCAGGCCGTGGCGCAGGCCGCGTCGGCCGAGGCCAGCGCCCGGGCCGCCGAGGCGCAGAGCCAGGCCCAGCAGGTCCAGCTCGGCTACCACGAGGTGAGCGCGCCCTTCGCGGGGGTGGTGGGCGACATCCCGGTGAACGTGGGCGACTACGTCACCCCGGAGATGGCGGTGACCAGCGTGGACCAGAGCCAGGCGCTGGAGGTGTCCGTGCAGGTGCCGGTGGAGAGCGCCGCGCGCATCGAGGTCGGGCGCACGGTGGTGGAGCTGCTGGACACGGAGGGAGAGCCGAACGTGAGCGCTCCCGTCTTCTTCGTGGCCCCCACGCCCACCGGCAACACCCAGCTGGTGGAGGTGAAGGCCGCCTTCGAGAACACGACGGGGCTTCGCTCCGGGCAGTTCGTGCGCGCGCGCGTGGTGTACCAGACGCGCCAGGCGCTGCTGCTGCCCACCTATGCGGTGTCGCGGCTCGGCAGCCAGGCGTTCGCCTTCACGGTGATTCCGGGGGATGGCGGCACCGTGGTGCAGCGCCAGCCGGTGACGCTGGGGCAGATCGAGGGCAACGCCTACGAGCTGGTGGGCGGGCTGGAGGAGGGCACCCGGGTGGCGGTCAGCGGCGTGCAGCTGCTCCGGGACGGGCAGCCGGTGCAGCCCAAGCCGGCGACACCCAGGGGCTCCCAGGAGACGGGCGTGGGCGGAGCCTCGGACGCGGGGCAGTGAGGGGCGCGCATGTTCACTGACTTCTTCATCCGCCGTCCCATCTTCGCGGCCGTCGTGTCTATCCTCATCACCCTGGTGGGGGCCATCACCATCCCCTCGCTGGCGGTGGAGCAGTACCCGGATCTGGCGCTCCCGCAGGTGACGGTGAACTCCACGTACCTGGGCGCGTCCGCCGAGGTGGTAGAGAGCGCCGTCACCACGGTGCTGGAGCGCGCGCTCAACGGCCTCAAGGGCATGCGCTACATCTCCTCGACGAGCACCAACGAGGGGAGCAGCAGCATCACCATCAGCTTCGAGCCCGGCTACGACGTGGACATCGCCGCGGTGGACGTGCAGAACCGGGTGGCCACCACGTCCGCGCGCCTGCCGGCGGCGGTCAACGCGCTGGGCATCACCGTCAACAAGACGCAGTCGCAGCTGCTGATGTCCTTCGGGCTGTACGACACCGAGAACCGGTATGACCGGGGCTTCATCAGCAACTACGCGGACGTGTACCTCCGGGACGCGCTGCTGCGCGTCAGGGGCGTGGGCGACGTGCGCATCTTCGGCGAGCGGCGCTTCGCCATGCGGCTGTGGTTGGATCCCACGCAGCTGGCGAGCCGGGGCCTCACCCCGCAGGACGTGGTGGCGGCGCTGCGCTCGCAGAACCTGCAGGTGGGCGCCGGACAGGTGGGCCAGCAGCCCGCGCCGCAGGGGCAGACATACCAGTTCACCGTGCGCGCGCTGGGCCAGCTCACCACGGCCGAGGAGTTCAACGACATCGTCGTGCAGCGAGGCGAGGACGGCTCGCTGGTTCGGCTGAAGGACGTGGGCCGCGCGGAGCTGGGCGCGGAGAACTACGGGCAGCTGCTGCGCTTCAACGGCCGCGAGGCGGTGGGCCTGGGCATCTTCCAGCTCCCGGGCTCCAACGCGCTGGAGGTGCGCGACGGAGTGGTGGCGGAGCTGGAGCGGCTCAAGGCCACCTTCCCGCCGGGGCTCACCTACGAGCCGGCCTTCGACACCACGCGCGCGGTGTCGGCCTCCATCGAGGAGGTGCTGACGACGCTGGCCGAGGCCATCCTGCTGGTGGTGCTGGTCGTCTTCGTCTTCCTGCACGGCTGGCGCAGCGTGCTGGTGGTGGCGACGACGCTGCCGGTGTCCCTGATCGGCACCTTCGCCTTCGTCAGCGCGTTCGGCTTCTCCATCAACACGCTGACGCTGTTCGGCCTGACGCTGGCCACGGGCCTGGTGGTGGATGACGCCATCGTCGTCATCGAGAACGTCGAGCGCATCATGGAGCAGGACAAGGTGAGCCCGCGCGAGGCCACGCACCGAGGCATGAAGCAGGTGGCCGGCGTGGTGGTGGCGGTGGCGCTGGTGCTGTCCGCGGTGTTCGTGCCGGTGTCCTTCTTCCCGGGCACCACGGGCGCCATCTATCAGCAGTTCGCGCTGACGCTCGCCTTCTCCATCGCCCTGTCGGCGCTGGTGGCGCTCACCCTGTCCCCGGCGCTGGCCGCGCGGCTGCTGCGCGGGCGCGAGGGGGAGAAGTGGCGGGCGGCCCGGTGGGTGGACCACACGCTGGACGCCTTCCGCAACGCCTACGGGCGGCTGCTGGGCAAGCTCCTGGGGCCTCTGCGGTGGGGGGTGGTGGCGGCCTTCGTGGCGTGCCTCATCGTGACGGCGCTGCTGTACCGCGCGACGCCCACTGGCTTCATCCCGGCCGAGGACCAGGGCTACCTCATCGTCGCGGTGCAGGGGCCGGAGGGCACGTCCCTGGACTACACCCGGCAGGTGCTGATCCAGACGGAGGAGGTGCTGCGCAAGCAGCCGGAGGTGGCGGACATCTTCACCGTGGGCGGCTTCTCGCTGCTGGGCGCCGGCCCCAACACCGGCACGCTCTTCGTCAACCTGAAGCCGTGGGAGGAGCGCGAGGGGGACAACCAGGGCGTGGGAGCGCTGGTGGATCGGCTGCGCGGGCAGCTGCTCTCCGTGGGCGGCGCGCGCGTGCTGCCCTTCCAGCCGCCATCGATTCGAGGCGTGGGCAGCGTGGGTGGCTTCGAGTTCGTCCTCGAGGATCAGCTCGGCACCCACACGCTGGAGGAGCTGGCGCAGGTGACGCAGCAGCTCGTCGCCCAGGCCAACCGCTCGCCCGGCTTGAGCGGGGTGTTCTCCTCCTTCACCACGAGCACGCCGCTCCTGGATGTGCAGGTGGACCGGCAGAAGGCGGAGGCGCTGGGCGTCTCGCTGGACTCGGTCTACTCCACGCTGTCGGTGTACCTGGGCAGCCAGTACGTCAATGACTTCACCTTCGCCAGCCGCGTGTACCGGGTGTACGTGCAGGCGGCGGTGCCGTTCCGCAACGAGCCCCAGGACATCAGCTCCTTCTATGTGCGCTCGGCGCAGGGGGAGATGGTGCCCCTGGAGTCCCTGGTGACGGTGCGTCCCGTCACCAGCGCGGCGAGCATCCAGCACTACAACCTGTTCCGCTCCGCGACCATCAACGGCCAGCAGGCGCCCGGAGCCAGCACGGGCGATGCGCTGACGGCCATGGAGCAGGTGGCGCGGCAGGGCCTGCCCGCGGGGTTCGCCTTCGAGTGGACGGGACTGTCCCGCGAGCAGAAGGAGGCCGGCGGCAAGGTGCTGATCATCTTCGGGCTGGGCGTCGTCTTCGTGTTCCTGGTGCTCGCGGCGCAGTACGAGAGCTTCGCCCTGCCGATGGTGGTGATGCTGGGCGTGCCGGTGGCGATCCTGGGGGCGCTGGGGCTACAGAACCTAAGAGGCCTGGCCAACGACGTCTTCTGTCAGGTGGGCCTGGTGATGCTGGTGGGCCTGTCGAGCAAGAACGCCATCCTCATCGTGGAGTTCGCCGAGCAGCTGCGCCAGGAGGGCAAGGGCGTGGTGGAGGCCGCCATCCAGTCGGCGCAGACACGCCTGCGCCCCATCCTGATGACGTCGTTCGCGTTCCTGCTGGGCGTGCTGCCGCTGGTGCTGGCCACTGGGGCGGGCGCCGCGTCGCGCAAGTCCCTGGGGACGGCGGTGTTCGGCGGCATGCTGCTGTCCACCTTCGTGAACCTCATCTTCATCCCGGTGCTGTACATGCTGGTGGAGTCGGCTCGCTCGCGGGTGCTCAAGCGCCGGGAGCACGGCCAGGGAGGCGGCGAGGGCGCGGCCCCGCGGGAGGCCTGAGCGGCTTCCCCATGTCGATTGTCGAATCGAGTTTCGGGACCCTTCGCTCTGCCTTAATCCTCCTGTTCGAGGAGGCCGAGCATGGGCACGACGCAGTCAGCAGTGCAGGCGGGACTCGAAGGAGTGGTGGTCGCCGAGACCCGGCTGAGCGAGGTGGATGGCGAGCAGGGCCGGCTGGTCATTGCCGGCAGTGACGTGGAGTCGCTCGCTGGAGCTGTCTCCTTCGAGGAGGTGTGCGCGAGGCTCTGGGCGCCGTACGCCAAGGAGCCGCTGCCCGCCTCGCTCCAGGCTGCGCTGGGCGAGGCTCGGGTGCGCGCCTTCGAGTGGCTCGAGGGGCTGGGGAGCGCGCTCGGCGCGGAGGATGGAATGGACGCGCTCCGGGCCTCGGTGGCGCATGTCTCCGCCGGGGCGGGCCGCGAGCTGGAGACCTCCCTCCTGCTCACGGGAGCTGTCGCCGTGTTCACGGGGGCCTGGGCGCGACGCGGGCGCGGGTTGGCGCCGGTACGGCCGGATCCGAAGCTGTCTCACGCCGCGGACCTGCTGCGCATGATGACGGGAGAGTCCCAGCCCGAGAGGGCGGCCGGGCTCGATGCCTATCTGGTCACCGTGTCCGACCACGGGCTGAATGCCTCCACGTTCACCGCGCGGGTGATTGCCTCGACGGGCTCGGATGCCGTGTCGGCGGTGGTGGGAGCCATCGGCGCGCTGAAGGGGCCGCTCCACGGTGGCGCGCCGGGGCCGGTGCTGGACATGCTCGACGGCGTCGGTCGGCCTGAGAAGGCCAGGCCGTGGCTCGAGGCGGAGCTGGAGGCGGGCCGTCGCATCATGGGCATGGGACACCGCATCTACCGCGTGAGGGACCCGCGCGCGGCCGTGCTGGAGCGCGCCATCGAGCGGCTCGAGCGGGGAGGGCTGAGGACCGAGCGGCTGGCCCTGGCGAGGGCGGTGGAGCGTGCGGCCGAGGAGCTGCTGCGCCAGCGCTACCCGGACCGTCCGCTGCGCGCCAACGTGGAGTTCTACACGGCGGTGCTGCTCGACGCGGTGGGGCTCGACCGGACGATGTTCTCGCCCACCTTCGCCTGCGGTCGTGTCGCCGGGTGGCTGGGGCACATCGCCGAGCAGCGGGCGACGGGCAAGCTCATCCGGCCCGCCTCGCGCTACGTGGGGACGATGCCGGGCTGAGGATGCGCCCACTGCCGTCACGGCAGCGCGTGGCGGCAGTGAGCGCGGGTGTGCCGGATGACGGCGGGAGATCAGCAGTTGTTGCCGGAGGGGCACTTACAGGCGCCCGACTTCACCTGCTCCTTGCGCGTCTTCTCCGCGTCCAGGCGGTAGTCATGGTGGCCCTTGCAGTTGTCCGTGCCGCGCTGGTTCTTCATCGCCGCATGGTCGCGCGTGTCGATCTCACACTCGCCGTTGGACGTCTTGTAGACGTGGTACTTGTCGCCGGCCAGGGCAGGGGTCGCCAGCAGCAGCACCGCGCCCGCCAGGGCCATCGTCATCTTGCGCAGCATCGTCTCTCCTTGTTGCTCGACTTGCCCGGACGACCGGATGCCGTCCGTGGCAGCCTGAGCTAAGACCAGGAGTGAAATGCGGGGAAGGACGTGGGGGGGAGAGGGCAGGTGAGCCGGCCCCGCGCGTCGCCCGGCTCCGTGTCGCTCCGGGAGCACGCCGTGCTTGCTGTCAGTGGAGTCCTGCCCCGAGACTGCCGCGAGTGAAGACCTGGCCCACGAAAGTCGCCTCTTTGGGGACTGCTCCCCCGAGCAGGCAGGTGGCGTTGGGGCTCACCGCGCTGATGCTGGCGCACCACTTCGCGCTCTGGGCGTGGACCGCGTTCCACCGGGGCTTCCCGCAGCTGGACGCCATCAATCGCTGGGACTCGCACCTCTATACCCGCATCATCACCGAGGGGTACGGGGACCCGGCGCTCCGGGCGTTTCTCCCGCTCTACCCAGGGTTGGTGTGGCTCGTGCGCGCCGTCCTGGGAGGAGGGCTGCCGCCCGCGGTGATCGGCTGCGTGCTGTCCTCGCTCTGCCTGCTGGCGTTCGTCGCCTGGGGCTCCTCGCGAGGAGCGCGGGGGCAGGACGCTTCTCCGCTCGAGCCGAGAACGGCGTGGGGCTGGTTCTTCTTCCTCTACAGCCCGGGCAGCTTCGCCCTGCACTCGCACCACACGGAGGGCCTGTTCCTGCTCCTGTCCCTGGGCGCCCTCGCCTGCGCCTGGGATGGGCGCGTGTGGCAGGCCGCCGTCTTCGTCGCGCTCTGCGTGTGGACGCGCAACCAGGGCGTCTTCGTGGCCGTCACCGCGGCGCTCCTGGTGGCGCAGGCTCCAGGGCCGTGGCCGGGCCGGCTCGGGCGGTTCGCGACGGTGGGAGGGGTGGCGCTCGCGTCGTTCGCGGGCTTCCTCCTGTACCAATGGCGCTCCGCGGGAGACCCGCTCGCGCACATGCATGCCCAGCAGAACTGGCACCACGTGGACTCGCTGTGGGGAGCGCTGCGCGGGCTCTGGTTCGGCAACGAGTGGCACCGGCCCGGGTGGTGGCTGGGCCTGAGGAACCTCTTCGGGGCGGTGTGGCTCGCGGGGAGCGTGGCGCTGATCCGCAGGAGCTGGCCCCTGGGCCTGTATGGCCTGGTGTCACTCGCGGTCATGCTGCCCCAGGGAGACCTGGGGAACGCGTTCCGCTTCGGCGCGGTGCTGTTCCCCGTGCTGTTCCGGGTGGGAGACTGGGTCGCCGAGCGACCCGCCTGGCTGCGCTGGTCCGTGGCGCTCCTGGCCCTGTGGCTCAACCACAAGGTGGCACACGCCTTCTCCATCGGGGCGTGGGCTTACTGAGCCCGGGCCTCGCCTGCTATATCTGAGCCATGGCTCCCCCGGCCGCTGGCTCTGCTTCCCCACGCTCTTCCTCCATGCCGTGGTTGGAGGAACTCGACATCCTCATCCGGGCTCGCTACCCGCTGCTCTACCTCGTCTCGTGGGAGGAGCACCGGGTGGACACCATCCTCGCCGAGCTCGCCCGCTCGCACGGCAAGGCGCTCTTCCACTGGTCCGTCATCCGTGGCCTGCGCAATGTGGGAGGAACGCGCACCACGACGCAGTCCGAGGAGACGCGCAACCCCATCGAGGCGCTGGCCGCCATCGAGAAGCTGAACGAGCCGGCGCTCGTGGTGCTCAAGGACTTCCATCCGTACCTCGAGGAGAAGGGCGTGGTCCGGGCCCTCCGCGAGCTGGCGCACTTCCTCAAGAGCACCTTCACCACCGTCATCCTCCTCTCGCCGTCGCTCACCATCCCCGTCGAGCTGGAGAAGGAGGTCTCCGTCATCGACGTGCCGCTGCCCGGGTACAACGATCTCATGCAGCTCTTGAAGGAGATCGTCGCCGTGGTGCGCAAGGGCAACAAGGCGACCGTCGACCTGTCGCGCGAGCACGCCGATCAGCTCATCAAGGCGGCGCTCGGGCTCACGCTCGCGGAGGCGGAGAACGCCTTCGCCAAGGCCATTGCCCACGACGGCAAGCTGGGCGTGGAGGACATCAAGCGCATCCAGGACGAGAAGCGCCAGGTGATCCGCAAGAACGGGCTGCTCGAGTACTACCCGCCCGACGAGACGCTGGGCAACGTGGGCGGCCTGCAGAACCTGAAGTCCTGGCTGAGCCAGCGCACCGCCGCCTTCGGGGAGCGAGCCCGCCAGTTCGGCCTGCCCGAGCCACGAGGCGTGCTGCTGCTGGGCGTGCAGGGCTGCGGCAAGAGCCTCACCGCCAAGGCCATCTCCGCGCACTGGAACCTGCCGCTGCTGCGGCTGGACATGGGGCGCATCTTCAGCGGGCTGATCGGCTCCTCGGAGGAGAACCTGCGCAAGGCCATCCGCGTGGCGGAGAGCGTGGCGCCCGTGGTGCTCTGGGTGGACGAGATCGAGAAGGGGCTGTCCGGAGTGGCCTCCTCGAGCACTGGGGACAGCGGCGTGTCCGCCCGCGTCTTCGGCACGCTGCTCACCTGGCTGCAGGAGAAGACGGCGCCGGTGTTCGTGGTGGCCACCGCCAACCGCATCGACGGCCTGCCTCCCGAGCTGCTGCGCAAGGGCCGCTTCGACGAGATCTTCTTCATCGATCTGCCCGAGCAGGCCGAGCGTCGGGAGATCCTCCGCATCCACCTGAACCGCCGGAAGCGGGAGCCCTCGCACTACGATCTGGAGGCGCTGGCCACCGCCACCGACGGCTTCAGCGGCGCGGAGATCGAGCAGGCGGTGATCGCGGGGCTGTACGAGGCCTTCGGCGAGAACGTGGACCTGGGGCAGCAGCACCTGGTGAAGGCCATTCGAGAGACGTTCCCGCTGTCCGTCACCATGAGGGATGAGATCTCCCGGCTGCGGAACTGGGCCAGGGGGCGCACCCGCCCGGCGTCGCCCGGAGGCCCGCCGGAGGGCCTGCAAGGGGCGGTGGCTCCAGGGGGCCGGAAATGAGCCCCAAGTTCTCTCGCTTCCTCCACCTGGAGCGCTCGCGCGGAGAGGGCGCGAAGCCCGAGGCGGCCACCCGGCTGCAGAGCGGCAACCGCTTCGAGAACCCGGTGGAGCGGGAGGCGGCGCCCCAGGCGGGGAGCGTCCCCGACGCGCACCTCGAGCGCTTCCGAGGCGAGGCGCCGCTGGCGCTGTCCGAGCCCCAGGCCGAGAAGGAGCGCTTTCCCCGCTGCGCCCGGTGCGAGTCCGACAACGGTCGCTTCGCCAGGGAGTGCACGGTGTGCGGCGCGGACCTGAACACGCCCCAGCAGCGCGCCTACAACGAGCAGCTCTGGGAGACCCGGAAGCAGGACCTGGCGCGGGAGCGTGAGGCGACCGAGGCGCTCGGGCAGCAGCGGCTCGCCGAGGAGAAGCAGAAGGACGATGCCCGCTACCGGCAGATGCTGGAGAAGCTGCGAGAGGAGGAGCAGCGCTCGAGCTTCAACTGGGACTTCTTCCTCGGTGACACGCCCATTGGCTGGCGGCTCCTGTCGCTCATCTCCAACCCGGTGACGCGCACCGGTGTCCTGATCCTGAGCATCCTCGTGCCCGTCGGCCTCTGGCGCTACGGGACGGGGCAGGTGCGGGCCGCGGGGATCATCATCGGGCTCATCGTCCTCATGCTGCTGCTCCCTACGCATCGGCGGAGCCGATGGTGGCGCTGAGCGCCGGGCGAGAGGGCCTGCCATGAACGAGCGGCGATCATCGCGGGTGGCCCCTGCGGCCTCGCAGGAGTCGCCTCGGGAGAGGCCTCGGAGCAGCGCGGCGTCGCCGAGGCCCGTCCGCCCGGCGCAGCGCTCCGCGCCTCCCAGCGGCATGGGAGAGCGGGTGGCTCGGGCCTGGAGCCGTCATCCGCTCGTGTCGATGGCGCGTCACCGCCAGCGCCTCGGCTTCTACGTCGGGCTGCACACCATGCTTCGCTCCGGCGTGGCCCTGTCGCTGGCCCTCACGGAGCTGTCGCGCGGGGCGGACAAGGACGCCTTCCGCCGTGCCGTGGCCGATGTTGGCGCGGCCATCGCCAGCGGCTCCGGTCTGGCCGAGGCCCTGCGCCGCCAGCCTTCCTGGTTCGAGCCGCACGTGGTGGCCGCGCTGGAGGCCGGCGAGTTCTCCGGAACGCTCGAGGCGGCACTGGCGGGTGTCATCGCCCGCATGGAGGCCATCCAGAAGCTGCGCTGGCGCACGCTCGCGCTGTGCCTCTACCCCGTCTATCTGCTGGGCGCGTTCATCATCGGAGGCTCGTTCCTGGATGCGGCCACCGGGGCCATGAGCTCCAGCGGGACGGATGGCATCATCGGGGGCGCCATCCTCGCGATCGTCGGGCGGATGCTCTCGGCGGCTACGGTCGGCTTCGCGCTCTTCGTGGCGCCGCTGGGCCTGGCGGCGCTCGGGCTCGAGGCGGGCTGGGAGCGGCTCCGCCTGCGTCTCCCGCTGCTGGGGACGTTCCACCGGCGGTTCCAGGCCAGCCGCTTCTGCGAGGTGCTGGGGACGTCCCTGGGCGCCGGGCTGGACGCGCCCCGCAGCCTCCAGGCAGCCATCGAGTCCACGGGCAACGCGGAGCTACAGGCGCGCGCCGGTCAGGCGGTCCAGCGGCTCCGGGACGGCGCCACCTTCACGGACGTGGTGGAGTGGCTGGGCGTGCTGGACGCGGAGTCGCTGCGTCAGGTCGGAATCGGTGAGCGCTCCGGCCGCATCGAGCCGCTCCTGCAACAGCAAGCCCGGGAGAACACCGAGGCCGCGCTGCGGGGGCTGCGCAACCTGGTGTTCGCGCTCATCGTCATGCTGGTGGTCTATCTCTTCGCCACCAACATCATGCGCATCTTCGAGTTCCAGTCGGACTACTTCCGCCGCATCGAGGATCTGAGCCACACCGGCGTGTCCGCGCCCCGGCAGGGAGGGAGACCCTAGTAGCCTCGCCGCGTCCGGACGACGATCACGTCGTCCACCATGACGGTGCCCTCGCTGCCCAGGGAGAGCACCGCGCCGACGCGCTCGTCGAACAGCGCCTCCTCGATGGCGATCTTCTTGGTGACGTGCTGCCACTCGGTGGTGGCGCTCACTGTCTCGCACGGTCCATCCCAGGGCTCGTCGTTCATCTGAAGGCACAGGTTCACCATCTCGCCTCCCTGGGTGCCACGGATACGGGCCTCGATGCGATACTCCTCCCGCTCGGCGACGGGATCCCGGAGGGGCTGCTTCACCGAGCTGATGGCGCCTTCGGCGCCTCGGGTCAGCACCATGCCCAGGAAGCCCGAGTGCCGCGCATCCGGTGACGTGGAGGCCGAGCCATCCGGCGAGTTCGTCCAGAAGTTCCACATCCCCAGGTCGCTCTCGAAGGAGCCGTTGCTCAGCAGGTTGTCCTCCTCCTCGTCGGCATCGCCCTTCTCCACGACGGCCTGGGCGATGGAGACCTCGTCCACATAGACGGTGGCCTCGTTCGTGGTGACGCTGATGAGGGCGGTGGCGTTGCTGTTGGCCTCGGGCAGGAGCAGCATCCGGGACACCGTCCGCCACCGGTTCTCGGCCACCACCTCGAAGCCCTGTCCGTGGAAGCTGAAGGTGACGCGTTCGCCTCCCGCGGCACCCTTGAGGCGGGCGTTCACCTGGAAGGTCTGCCCGGCGCGGTGCGCCAGCGTCTCCTGGCCCGCCATGCAGCCCCAGCCCTCGGTGCCCTTCTTGAGCTTGAGCCCCGCGCTGCCGAAGTCCGCCGCCTCGGCGCTGACGGAGGCCGTTCCCTCCTTCACGTTCGTCGTATGCCACCAGCCCTCGAGGCCAGCCTCGAACGAGCCGTTGACCACCAGGTTGGGCCCGATGAGCGGCGGCTGGGGCTCTCTACAGCCGGACCCCATGCCCAGGGCCAGCACGCCCAACCACCAGTGCTTTCGAAGTGCGAGGGTCATGGAGGTCTCCTTCCTGGGGCAGAGGTATGCCCTCGCATCGTAGTGCGTGGCGGAAGGAGAGGGCAGGTGGCTACGGCCGATCGCTCCCATGCCTGGCATCCCTCTCTCGGCTCGCGGGGCTGACCGCTCTTGCACGATGTAACGCCTGGCGTAGGAATGCCTTGCCCACCGTGACGGGGTGGTTCAGCGCCGTGGCCAGCCTGCCCTTGAGGGTCAGCGGGTCGTGGGCGATGCCGAGCTGCCGCAGGATGGTGTTCGCGTCGAAGTAGATGCGCTCGCAGGTGATGAGCTCTCCCTCGAAGAGGAAGATGGCGCTCATCCGCGCCTTGAAGGCTCGGCCCGTGGGGGGCAGTCCGCGGTAGTTGCCCAGGTGCGTCCCGTACAGCTCGAACTCGGTGATGATGGCGTCGTCCGCGTGGTGCATCGTCAGCAGGCGGTTGCGCTGATCCGGGAACGCGGTGCGTGACTCCTTGTAGTAGCGCCTCACCGCCTCGGCTCCTTCGTACACGTCGCCGGTGGCCATGAGCTCGTAGCGCGGGTGGCGGAACGTCGTCATCGTCGCCTCGAAGTCGTGGCGGTTCTCCGAGTCGAAGTGCTCACGGAGGATGGCTTCGCGGCGGGCTCTCAGGTCATCGGGAAGGGGCATGGGCCGATGTTGCCTCAACCGGAGGCTCCAGGGGCAGGGTGATGGAGAAGGTGGCGCCGCCCTCGCCGCTCACCAGGCGCAGCTCCCCGCCGTGACGGCTGACGATCTCGTGCGAGATGGACAGCCCCAGGCCCGTGCCCTCGCTGGGCGCGCGGGTGGTGAAGAACGGATCGAAGATGGCCTCGCGGTGCTCCGGGGCGATGCCCGGCCCCGTGTCCCGGAAGACGAGCTCCACCCGCCCATCGACGCGGCGGCCGGTGATGAAGATGTCTCCGCCGTCCGGCATGGCCTGGGCGCTGTTGAGCAGCAGGTTGGTGAAGACCTGGTTCAGCTCACCGGAGCGGCACGGCACCTTCGGCAGGGGCTGCAGGTCCCGGTGCACCCGGATGCCGCGCTCGTCCAGGCGCTTGCCCACCAGGGTGAGCGTCGCCTCCAGGTCCGCCGCCAGATCCGTGAGCTCCGGGGCGACGCTGCGCGCCGTCACGTAGTTGCGCAGGTTCTCCACGATGCGGTGGATGCGCTCGTTCCCCGTCTGCACCAGCTTCAGCGCCCGCTTCGCCCCCTCGAGCGCCTTGCGTGCCGCCGACAGCTCGGGCTGCCCCGCCTCCTGACTTCCCAGCACGCCCTCCAGCAGCTCCAGCCGGCGCCGCAGATCCTGGGCGCCTCCGCGCGTGAAGTTGAGCGGGTTGCCCACCTCGTGAGCCACCCCGGCCACCAGGTGGCCCAGCGAGGCGAGCCGGGCCTGCTGCACCATGCGCGCCTGGGCGGCCTTGAGCTGCTCCAGCGCCTGCATCAACTCGCGGGTGCGCTCCTCCACGCGCACCTCCAGCACGTGCGCCTGGGCGGTGCGCTCCTCCAGCAGCTCATCCTGCGCGCGCTTGTGCTCGCGCCGCAGGGCGCGGATGCGCTGGGCGAGGCCGAAGGAGAGCAGCGCCGCCTCCACCAGCGAGCCGACGCGCGGCAGGTAGGAGGCAGTCGTCGGGGGCACCAGGTAGCCGGTGGCCGCGAAGCCCGAGGCGAACGTCCCGCACAGCAGGGCCACCCAGCCCCCCAGGAAGAGCTGCGCGTGTGGGCTCCCCCGACGCCAGGCCACCACGCCCGCCAGGAGGATCAACGCGGCGCAGAACACCACCAGGACCATGCCTCCCTGCTGCACGAAGTGGTGGCTCGTCCAGAGGGCCACCACCCCGAGCACTCCGGCCAGCCCCATGACGATGGAGAGCAGCCGGTCTATCCAGGGGGCCACCCTGGCGAGCTCCAGGAAGTCGCGGGTGAAGCCCAGGGAGCCGAACAGCAGGATCGACGCGAAGAGGATCTCGCTGCGGGCGGCCCAGCTCGGGGACTCGGGCCACAGGTATCGGAAGGTCGTCTGATCCAGCGCCGCCTGCGTCAGCACCATGCCCAGCTGGAAGAACGAGTAGTAGAAGTAGGTGCGGTCCCGGGTGGACAGGAAGAGGAAGAGGTTGAACAGCAACATCGCCAGCAGCACGCCGAAGTAGAGGCCGTCCACCAGGTTCGCCCGGGAGGAGTCCGTGGCGAAGTCGTCGTCCGACCAGAGCGTGGGGGTGAGATCCAGCGTGTCCTCTCCCGCCATGCGCAGCCAGTAGAGCTGCGACTCGCCCGGATCCAGGGACACATTCAGGAGGAGCCGCTCGCCGCGCACCTCGCGCTGGGACATGGGCAGCATCTTCCCGGAGCGCCGGCCCACGAAGTGCCCGTCCTTGCCCCGGGTGTACAGCGTCGCCTCGTCGACCGGGCGCGGCAGCTCCAGCAGCCAGTGTCCCGGCTCCCGGCCCGCGTTCAGCAGCCGGAAGCGCAGCCAGAAGGCGCTGCGCTGATAGCCCACGTTGAGCTGCTCCAGATCGATCCGGGGCAGCTCCTGCTCGGCGCGCAGCTCCACCTGCTCCACCGTCAGCGCGCCGGACGTGTCCTCGAAGACCTCCAGCACGGGGATGAGGGTGGACGGCGACTGTCGGGGCGTCAGCGCCAGCACGGGCGCCGCCGAGGCGCTCAGGCTCCCGAGCAGCAGCAGGACGACTCCCAGGCGTGCCCGCGGGCCTCTCATTCAGAGCAGCCCGTACTTCTTGGCGCGGCTGATCAGCGTCGTACGCGGGATGCCCAACGCCCGCGCCGCGCTGGAGCAGTTGCCGCCATGCTGGACGAGCAGCTCGCGCAGCTGCTCGGTCTCGCTGCGGCGCACCTCCTCGCGGACTCCGCCCGAGGCGGGCTCGGAGCTGGGGGCTGGCTCGGCGCTCGAGGCCGGCTCCGCCGTCACCGGAGTCAGGGTGAGGCAGAAGTCGTCGAGCACCAGCTCGTCCCCCTGCGCCTGCACGAGCGCCCGCTGCACCAGGTTCTCCAGCTCGCGCACGTTGCCCGGCCAGCGGTAGCGCGCCAGCGCCTCCACCACGCCGGGCCCCACCCGCGCGCGGCGGTACGGCCCGCCGTGCTTGGCGATGAAGTGGGTGACGAGCGGCCCCAGATCCTGGGGGCGCTGGCGCAGCGGCGGCACGGTGAGCGGCAGCACGTTGAGGCGGTAGTAGAGATCCTCGCGGAAGCGCCCCTGCGCCACCTGCCGCGCGAGATCCCGGTGGGTGGCGGCGATGACGCGCACGTTCACCCGCAGCGTCTGGTTGCCGCCCACGCGCTCGAACTCGCGCTCCTGGAGCACGCGCAGCAGGCTCACCTGCAGCCGGGGAGAGATGTCGCCGATCTCGTCCAGGAAGATGGTGCCGCCGTGCGCCAGCTCGAAGCGCCCGCGCCGCGTCTTCACCGCGCCGGTGAAGGCGCCCTGCTCGTGGCCGAACAGCTCGCTCTCCAGCACGCCCTCGGCGAGCGCCGCGCAGTTGACGCGCACGAAGGGCCCCACCGCGCGCCGGCTCTCCTCGTGGATGAAGCGGGCGATCAGCTCCTTGCCCGTGCCCGTCTCTCCGTGGACGAGCACGGTGGCGTCGCTCTGCGCCGCGCGCCGGGCCTGCTGGAGCGTGCCCTGCAGGCCCCCGGAGGCGCCGACGATGTTCCCGGTGTCACGCTCCTCGCGCGCATCCTGCTCCAGCACCTCCGCCAGCTCGGCCCGCGAGGCCAGGCGCCGGCGGCTCTCCACCATGGCCAGGCCCCGCTCCACGCAGAAGCGCAGCTCCCTCGCGTCCCAGGGCTTGACGATGTACTCGTGGGCGTGGCCCCGGTTGATGGCCGCCAGCAGCCGGTCCGCGTCGCTGTAGGCGGAGACGATGACGCGCACCGTCTCCGGCCGCCGGGCCACCACCTGGGCGAGCAGCTCGATGCCGCTCATCCCCGGCATCCGCTCATCCGTGAGGATGAGGCCGATCCGCTCCTTCTCGATGAGGGCGAGTGCCTCCTGGCCGCTCGTGGCGGTGCGCACCTCGAAGTCCTCCTCGAAGTGGAGCCGGAAGAGCTCCAGGTTGTCAGGCTCGTCGTCCACATACAGCACGGGGGACTGTGAGAAGGGACCCGGTGCGACGCTCATGGTCACACTGTAGTCTCCCCCGAGTGCCAGGAGTGCGGCAACGCGGGTTCCTCCTCCGCGCTCAGCCTCCCTGGCGCCGCGAGCCCTGGGGCTGCAGGTCGTCGAACTTCCCCTCGGCCTCCAGCCGGTTCAGATCTTCACCTGTAACGAACTGCTGCTCGAGCAACTGCTGGGCGCGCTTGATCTTGGCGATGAGGAGCGGGTCGGTCACCGGGTTGTGCTTCTCCCGGGTGGGAGGATCCGGCGGGCGCATCACCGAGAACGAGCCCCGGGCCGTGTGGCCGTCCTCGCTGGTGCCCTCCAGCTCGTAGGTGATCATCGCGACGTCGGGCTCGGCCTTCGTGTTCAGCGTGACCTGGAGCTCCACGCCCTTGCCCGGGGGGACCACGTGCACCGCCAGTTCATTTGTCTCGTGGGCCTCCTCGCGCGGCGGCTCGGACTGGCGGTCTGGAGCCCCCATCCCATAGCGCACCGCGGTGACCCGGGTGATGCGCACCGGCCCCTTGGCGTAGTGGAAGAGGCGGAAGGTCTGCCGCACCACGCCATCGGCGCCCAGCATGGGGAAGCGCGGGGTGCCCTCGCCCATCACGGTGACGATGTTGCGGTAGACGAAGTTCTCGTAGGCGCTATTGAGGACCTGCAGGCCCTGGCGGCCCTTGACGCGCTCGCCGTCGGCGGCCACCGCCTCCACGGACACCAGGTACTGGAAGTACATCTTGTCCATCTCCTGGCCCGCGAAGCGGTGGGTGGCCACGGGCAGCTCCGTGGTCTCCGTGGCGCCGTCACCCCAGTCCCACACGTAGCGCACCGCCTTGAAGGGCTTCGCGTCCGCCAGCTTCCTGGCGGCCACGTCCACCACGCGCACCTGGAACTCGTACTCGCCGATGGTGTTGATCATCATCCGCGAGGTGACGAGCGCGTTGCGCATCGGCTCGCAGTCCTTCACCTTGTACGCCGGCAGGGGCACCTGGGTGGCGACGTTGTCGCGGCCGAACACGCTCACCGTGGGCACCTGGTAGGTGCCGTCCGAGTTCTTCCAGATGCGCACCGGCAGGCGCTGGCCGCCCTCGCTGCCCACCACGTAGTGGAGGTGATCATCCGTGCCGTCCACGGTGTGGGCGCGGATGGAGACGAGGTTCTCCTCGCCCGAGCACACCTCTGGCTTCTCCACGGTGATCTCGTCGATCACCGGGGCCGGGCGGGAGTCGGCCACCGGCGCGGCGACGGCCTGGGGAGCCGCCTTGGCGGGCGGCGGGGGCGTCGCCGTGGCGGTGGTGGCGGTGGCGGTGGGTGCGGCGGTGGGCCGTGGCTCCGAGAGGTCGGCGGCGGCTCCGGAAGGCAGGAGCCACCAGAGCAGCGCGACGGTGGCAAGGCCTGCTCCGGCCAGCAGGGGCTTCGTCGGGAAGCGGCGGGAGGCGGACGTGTGGGGGCTCATGGTGGGCTCCTTTCTTCCTTCCGCGCTCAGTGCCAGCAGCCGTAGACGGCGCCGCCCGAGTTGAACTGCAGGTTGTGGTTGTAGTCAGGGGCCCAGACGTTGTTCAGGTCACGCGTGCCCCAGTGCACGCCCCAGCCGCCAATGCGATCCGGGCTGATCGAGCGGGCCACGGAGACGGGGTCATTGCGCACGCCCTGCCAGATGTGGGGCTCGCTGCGGTCGCAGCTGTTGGTGGCCATGCAGTTGGCGACCTGGTGGGCCGCGTTGGCGCACACGTCAAAGAAGGGGCAGATGAAGGTGAGCGCCGCGCCACCCCAGAAGCCCTGCTCGTTGCGGCAGTCGTTGTTCACGTTGTTGAAGAGCGAGTCCGCCGCCGCGGCCAGCTGGCCGTGGGAGTAGGTGTAGGCGCTGATCTGGCCCTGGCCTCCGTAGGCGTGCGCGTGCGCCAGGTAGGTGGAGCACACCATGCCGTTGTTGGTGGACCAGGGCGCGGCCAGGTTCGCGCCCTGCAGATCGCGGAACTGGAAGAGCGAGTAGGGCACGCGACCGCCGTTGAGCACCGGGAAGTCGACGGGCGCGTTGGGGTCGGTGTCCGAGTGGCCGAAGATGACGGCGTGGTTCCACCACTGGGCGTTGGCGATGCCATCCGCGGCCGCCGCGTTGTAGCGCTGGTACCCCAGGAAGGTGCTCCCCTTGAGGTAGGTGTAGATGCCTCCGACGCCAACCTGCGACAGGCCGGGGTACCCGTAGCGGAGCTGATCGGCGTTGAGGGGCAGGCCGCACAGCAGGGGCCAGGCGTTCTCCGTCGGCATCTTCATGGTGGCGTGGGTGACGCCCGTGAGGCCGTGGGACAGCATGGAGTGCGAGCGGTACTCGCCCACCGCGGTGAGCACGGCGTCCACGGGGCCAGGGCCCTTGTTGAAGACGGCGGCGCCGTTGGGGGCGTTCCATCCCGCGGGAGCCCAGCCACAGGTCTCCGCGTGAGCGGTGGAGGACAGGGTCAGCGCCGCGGCGCCGAGGAGCATCGAGACAGAGGCTGCTGCTTTGGTCATCATCGAGAGGACTCCGGAAAGAGACGGAGCCCTCCCTTCGCAATGGCCGTGCCTGGAGGCCGACTACACCGTACTTCTGGAAAATCGAGGGGTTGCTGTAAGGCGAGGTGTCGAAGTGACGAGCGCTGACGACACCTGTCGAAAGGTGACGAAGCCTGTCGAAGTGTCGACGCCGCTCAGTTGCGCAGCTCGGGCTCGGACCAGTCCTCGGCGGTGAAGCGCCACAGCCGGGTGCCCGACAGCCACTCCCGGGACGGCAGCCCCGCCTTGCGCTGGAGGAAGGTGAGGAACTCCGCCGGAGCCGGCAGCTGCCTCCACATCTTCGGGATGAAGACGCCGCGGTGTGGGCCCCACTGCAGCAGCACGCCATCCACCCCGGGCCGCAGCTTCTCGAGCGCCTCCTGTCGAGAGTGCACCTCGAGCGGCTCCATCGGCGTCAGCAGGCTCACCTCGAAGCGGACGGCGTCCAGCTCGTTGCGCCGGAGCGGCGAGAAGCGGGGATCGCGGTGGGCGGCGCTCCGAGCGTTCTGGATGAGATCCTCGGACAGGGGGCGGTGGGCCTCGAGGCTGCCGATGCAGCCGCGCAGATCGCCATCCTTGCGCAGGGTGACGAAGCAGGCGCCGGGCGCGGCCAGCCAGGGCTCGTCGGGCACCTGGACGCGCGGGCCGTCCAGGGACTCCTCCACCGCCGCGCGGGCGAGGGCCAGCAGGGTGAGGCCGCGCATCAGAGGACCACCTGGGGAGAGGTGAAGGCAAACGCGCCGTAGCCCACCACCCGCGAGTGGTCCCCGGCGGTGTCGCCCGAGTTGCGCAGATCGAGCTCCTGGACGCGCAGGCCTCGGCGCCGGGCCGCGAGCAGCAGGCCCGTCAGGGGAATGGCACCACAGGCCTGCTCGGTGTCGAGGTGCTCCGCGTCGAGCGCGAGGATGCGGTCGGCCGTCTCGCGGTCCGCCGCGCGCGCCTTCTCATAGGGCAGGTAGTGCGAGAGATCCGAGCTGATGAGGATGAGCGTCTCGTCGCCGTCCCAGAGCTGCTCCAGCACCTCGGCGACCTGCTCGGCGCTGGCGGAGCCCACCACGAGCGGCACCACGGGCACTCCGGGCAGCACGCGCTGGAGGAAGGGAAGCTGCACCTCCAGGGAGTGCTCGTGCGCGTGGGCGCGGGCGGAGGAGGAGACCTGCGGGAGCCGGGCCGCGGCGGCGACTCCCTCCGCGCTCACCGGGAGGACGCCGAGCGGCGTCTCCAGCCCCTCCGCGTCGGGCAGCGCCAGGCCACGGAACGGGACACGGTGGGCGGGCCCCAGCAGCACCACGCGGCGGAAGTGGGGGGGCGTGCCGAGCAGCCGCGAATAGGCGGTGGCGGCGATGGGGCCCGAGTACACGTAGCCCGCGTGGGGCACGACGAGCGCCTTGGGGACCTGCCCGGGGCGGGAAGGAACCTCGGAGAGCAGGCGATCGACCGTCGCGGCGAGCTGCTCCCTGCTTTCAGGATAGAAGGCTCCGGCCACGGCTGCGGGGCGTACGTGAGGCATACGGCTTCCAACCTCCTGCGGGCTCGCATTCTTTCTCCCCAAGCATACCTACACGAGGCGAGGCGGAGGACCGTGAGACGTACCGCGGGGCAGAAGTCCGGAGGCCCCTCGAAAGGTCTATTGTCGAGCGACCATGCCCTGCTCCCCCCGTCTCCTCCTGTGCGCTGCCCTGCTGCTGGGGATGTGCTCGTGCACCACCTCCTCCTCGGCTCGGCGGGAACTGCCCGCCAACGCGGTGACCCTGCGCTTCGCCTGGCCCGAGGGGTTCTCCGGCCGCGTCGAACAGCACACCATCATCCAGATGTCCGGGCAGGGAGGAGCCATGGAGTCCCGTCGCTCCTACTGGCTGAGAGAGGAGCCGGGGGCGCGGGAGGACCAGCGGCGGCTGGTGGCGGTCAGCGACGGGGAGCCCTCCTCGGTGTTCGGGTCCTTCATGGACCCCGAGGTCACCATCATCTTCGATCGCGAGGGCAACTTCCTCGGGGCGGAGAATCCCCAGCAAGAGGCGGTGCGGGAGTTGCTGGAAGCCCTGCCGCTGCCCGCCGAGGAGAAGGAGCAGGCGCAGCAGGGGGCCGTGGCGGCCCTGGCGGGGGTGGCTCGGGACCGGTGGGAGCAGCGGGTGGGCGCCTGGCGCGGAGTGACGCTGGTGCCAGGGGAACCCATCCGCCGCAAGACGAAGCTGTGGCTGGGGCAGAGCTTCCTCGAGCGGGAGGAGGTGGAGGCCGAGGAGCGCATCTCCATCGAGCCCGCTGTGCCCTGCACGCCCGATGAGCAGGAGCGGCGCTGCGTGAAGTTGATCGTCGAGGTGGAGCCGCTGCGGGCCTACCACGAGTCCGAGCCGTGCGAGCGCGCGGAGGGCTTCTGGCACTTCATCCTCGTGACCGATCCCCAGAGGCTCCTGCCGTACTCCGTGCTGAAGGTGCGGCAGGATGAGATGAATGGCTGCCGCGAGGACGGGAGCCGCTACACCCGGCAGTCCCTGCAGGCGGAGGAGCTCACCTTCACCTATGGCGTAGCGCCGCCTGCTCCCGGCTCACGCACCCTGTGAGCAGAGGCGATACCGATAGCGAGGACGCGCTGCGCCATCCGGTTCGTACCCGGGGGGGAATCTCCGGCCGGGCGGCCGTGGGTTGACGTGTGCCGGGGCGCGCTGTCAGAACGGTGCCGACGCATTGACAGGAGAATCAATGTCCAACGAGCTTCGCTTCGACGGAAGGGTCGCCATCGTCACGGGTGCCGGCCAGGGGCTGGGTCGCGCGCATGCGCTGCTGCTGGCCAGCCGTGGCGCCAGGGTGGTCGTCAACGATCTGGGCGGCACCGCCACGGGGGGAGGGAAGAGCTCGGAGGCCGCTGACAGGGTGGTGGCCGAGATCAAGGCCGCCGGCGGCGAGGCGGTGGCCAACTACGACTCGGTGGAGGACGGGGCGAGGATCGTCCAGTCGGCGCTCGATCACTTCAAGCGGCTGGACATCGTCATCAACAACGCCGGCATCCTGCGCGACACCACTTTCCACAAGATGAGCGAGCAGGACTGGGAGCTCATCTACCGGGTGCACCTGCTCGGCGCCTTCCGCGTCACGCACGCCGCGTGGCCGCACCTGCGCGAGGCCGGCTACGGCCGCATCCTCTTCACCTCGTCCGCCGCGGGCATCTACGGCAACTTCGGCCAGGCCAACTACGGCATGGCCAAGCTGGGGCTGGTGGGCCTGGCCCGCACGCTGGCGCTCGAGGGCGCCAAGAAGAACATCCTCGTCAACGTGATCGCGCCCATCGCCGGCTCGCGCCTCACCGAGACGATCCTCCCCAAGGAAGTGACGGACGCGCTCAAGCCGGAGTACGTGAGCCCGCTGGTGGCCGTGCTGTGCCACGAGAGCTGCGAGGAGAACGGCGGCCTGTTCGAGGTGGGCGGCGGCTTCATGGCGAAGCTGCGCTGGCAGCGCACCGAGGGGACGCGCTTCAAGCTGGGGCGCAACCTCACCCCCGAGCTCGTCCAGGGCCAGTGGGCGGCCATCACCGACTTCGAGAAGGCCACCTTCCCTTCGGACGTCGCCTCCTCCATGCAGCCGGTGATGGAGAACCTGGAGAGCAAGAGCCGGGGGGGCAACGAGTTCATCGATGTGGACGCGGCGCTCGGCTACGAGTTCCCCGCCGTCTCGACGTCGTATGACGAGCGAGACCTCTCCCTGTACGCCCTGGGCGTGGGCGCGGCGCGCGATCCGCTGAACCCGAAGGAGCTGCGGTTCGTCTACGAGAACCACGGGGACGGCTTCCAGCCCCTGCCCAGCTACGCCGTCGTCCCGGCGGTGAACGCCGTGCTGAAGCTGGTGGCCGAGGGCAAGCAGGCCCCCGGGCTGAACTACGGGCTGGACCGGGTGCTGCACGGCGAGCAGTACACGGAGCTGCTCCGGCCGCTGCCTCCGCACGCGAAGCTGCGCCACCAGGGGCGCATCAAGGACATCTTCGACAAGGGCAAGAACGCGCTGGTCGTCACGGACATCCGCACCTTCGATGCGGCGACGGGCGAGGAGCTGGTCCGCAACGAGATGACCATCTTCGTGCGCGGCGCGGGCGGCTGGGGCGGGGACCGCGGGCCCTCGAGCGACGTCAACGTGCCGCCGGAGCGCGCGCCGGACGCCGTGGTCACCGAGAAGACGAGCGACAACCAGGCGCTGCTCTACCGGCTCTCCGGAGACTGGAACCCGCTGCACGCGGACCCCGAGTTCGCCAACGCGTTCGGCTTCCCCAAGCCCATCCTCCACGGCCTGTGCACCTTCGGCCACGTGGCGCGGCACGTGCTGGCGACGTACCGGGACAGTGACGCGCGCTACTTCAAGAGCATCAAGGTCCGCTTCGCCGATTCCGTGTTCCCCGGCGAGACGCTGCAGACCGAGATGTGGAAGGAGTCCGACTCGCGCATCGTCCTGCGCTGCAAGGTGGTCGAGCGGAACAAGGTGGTGATCAGCAACGCCGCCATCGAGCTGCACACGGAGCTGCCCAAGGCCAGCGCGGCGCCCAAGGCCGAGGCTCAGGCTCCCAAGGCCGCTCCAGCCGCGAGCCAGGGCAGCGCGAGCGCGGAGGTGTTTGGCGTCATCGGCCGCTACGTGGAGAAGCACCCGGAGCTGGTGGCCAAGGTGGGCAACGTCTACCTGTTCAAGCTCACCAGCCCCGAGAGCGCCTGGACGCTGGATCTCAAGAACGGGCAGGGCGGCGTGACGCAGGGCGCGGTGGGCAAGGCCGACTGCACCCTGGAGCTGACGGACGCCGACTTCATGGAGATGACGTCGGGCAAGGCCGACCCGCAGAAGCTCTACTTCGGCGGCAAGCTGAAGATCTCCGGCAACGTGATGGCGTCACAGAAGCTGAACTTCCTCACGAAGATCGATCCTCGCGAGGTGGGCGCAGCCTCCGGAGCCGCCGCGAAGGCCGAGGCTCCGAAGGCGGACGCCGCGAAGAGCAGCGGCCCGGCCTGCGCTCCGGCTGTCTTCAAGGCCCTTCAAGAGCGCCTGACGAAGAGCCCCGAGCTGGCTGCGGAAGTGGCCGCCCTGGTCCAGTTCAAGCTCACCGCGCCCGAGGGAGCATGGGTGGTGGACCTGCGCTCCTCGCCGGGCAGCGTGTCCGAGGGGACGCAGGCGGGCGCCACCGCGACGCTGACGCTGGCGGACGAGGATCTGCAGGCCCTGGCCAGGGGCACGGTGACGGCTCGGGAGCTGTTCCAGCGGAGCCGGCTGCGGGTGGATGGGGACGTCCGGGTCGCCCACCGGCTGGGGTTCCTCAAGAATCTGGTCTGACGCGCATCACGAAGGAGAGACGAGTCATGGGTCGTCGAGTCAATGTCGCCGGTGTCGGCATGATCAAGTTCGCCAAGCCGGGGGCGAGCGAGGAGTACGACGTGATGGCGTCCAAGGCCGCGACCGCGGCGCTGCGGGACGCCGGGGTGCGCTACGACGAGATCGAGCAGGCCTTTGTCGGGTACGTCTTCGGAGACAGCACCTGCGGCCAGCGCGCCGTGTACGGGCTGGGGCTGACGGGCATCCCGGTCATCAACGTGAACAACAACTGCTCCACGGGCTCCACGGCGCTGTACCTGGCGCGGCAGGCCATCGAGGGCGGGCTGGCCGAGTGCGTCCTGGCGCTCGGGTTCGAGAAGATGGAGAAGGGAGCGCTGGGGGCCAAGTACGACGACCGGGTGAATCCGGTGGAGCGGCACGTGGACGTGCTGAACCGGACGCAGGGCTTCGCCGGCGGGCCGCTGACGGCGCAGATGTTCGGCGGGGCGGGCCGCGAGTACCGGTGGAAGTACGGGACGAAGCGCGAGACGTTCGCGAAGATCTCGGAGAAGGCGCGCAAGCACGCCGCGAAGAACCCCTACGCGCTCTTCAGCCAGCCGCTCACCGTGGAGGAGATCCTCGCCTCCGAAGAGGTGTTCGATCCGCTGACGCGTTACCAGTGCTGCCCGCCGACCTGCGGCGCGGCGGCGGCGGTGCTGTGCTCGGATGAGTTCGCGCGCAAGCACAACCTCTCGCGGCCGGTGTACATCGCGGCGCAGTCGATGACGACGGATCTGCCCTCGAGCTTCGAGGACAGCATGATCAAGATGGTCGGCTACGACATGGCGGCGAAGGCCGCGAAGCAGCTCTACGAGCGCGCCGGCATCGGCCCCGAGGACGTGGACGTGGTGGAGCTGCACGACTGCTTCACGGCCAACGAGCTGCTCACCTACGAGGCCATCGGCCTGTGCAAGGAGGGCGAGGCCGAGAAGTTCATCTGGGACGGGGACAACACCTACGGGGGGAAGTTCGTCACCAACCCGTCCGGAGGGCTGCTCTCCAAGGGCCATCCGCTGGGCGCGACGGGCCTGGCGCAGTGCACCGAGCTGGTGTGGCACCTGCGCGGCCAGGCCGAGCAGCGCCAGGTGGAGGACGCGCGCGTCGCGCTCCAGCACAACCTGGGGCTGGGCGGCGCCTGCGTGATGACGCTCTACCGCCGCGACTGAGCGGCCGTCTCCGGCACCTCCGACGCGTGCTCAGTCGCAGGCCGCGTCGGAGTCCTTGCTCGTCAGCCCGCGGACACCGGTGGGGGTGGCCTCGAACACCTGGAAGCCATCACACCCCTCGTAGCAGGTGTTGTCCGCGAGGATGAAGAGGCGCTCGTCCCTCGTGAACACGAGGAAGGGTGGTGAGCCACCGCCGATGTCCTTCTCGTCGGTGTCGCAGTGGTGCGTCGTGGTGAGAGCGCGCGGTCCGGCGCCGCTGTCCACGGTCCAGACCTCGGAGACGCAGGTCCCCATGCACGCAGGGGCACCTTCCTCCGTCATGACGGCGTAGGTCCGGAACTTCCGGGTGTAGCAGAGCCGGCCGAAGCCGGGCTGCGCGGCCGTGCAGTTCTGGAGATTGCCTCCAGGGCTGGGAACCATGTCGGGACGTTCCTTCAGGGCCGCCACGAGCTCGGCGGTGCACTGCGACGCGTTCTTCTGCTGGAACTCCTTCCGAGCCCTCTGGAACACCTCGGCGTCCTGGTCCTCCAGGAGGCGCTGGAGAGCCTTCACCTGCGCGGGCGTCGCCGGCTCGAAGGGAGACAGGGTGATGTCCTGCGAGAACGCCAGCCGCGCGTCGGGGGCCTTCAGTGGCGCGCTCATCGGGAAGCCCCAGCCCTTGTTGCCGCAGTCGCTCGCGAACTCCACGGGCTTCGTCTTCGTCGGCAGGGCGCCGACACGCTTGATGCGCTTCGTCTCCCAGGAGCGCTCCAGGCCGTACCACTGCTTGGGCCCGGCCATGAACCGGGAGAGCGCCTGCTTCCACTGACCCTGGTGAAACTGCAGGAGGGGCTCGATGATTGCCCGCCCCTCCTCGGTTCCCACCGGTGTCCCGCCGGTGACGACGGCGATGACCAGCTGCTCGCTCGCATTCTCGGGAGGGAACTTCGCCAGCAGCTCCGCATAGCTGCGCTGGAGCTCCAGATCGGGCCGGCAGTGCATATAGCCCTCACTCAGGGCCCGCCGCGTCTTGTCCCCGCGATCCCCGGCCAGGGCGGTGACGGCCGCGGCCGCCTGGCGGACGTCCTCGGAGGGGTGCTCCAAGGCCCGCCGGGCCGCCTCGAGCGCCGCGGGCTCCTTCGCCGCCCGCTGGAGCCAGGCGCTCCGGGTGGCCACATGCTCGCAGGACACCAGACTGGCGGCAGTGGACGCGACCCGCTCCTCCTTCGCGTGCAGCAGCGGCAGGAGCCGCACGTAGCGCTCCTCTCGCGGCTCGATCAGATCGAACAGCTCCACGGCGACATGGCGATCCGCCGCGGGAGCCGCCAGGAGCGCGGGAGCCACCCCGGGCCCCATCGCCAGCAGTGCGCGTCGCTTCTGCAGGACGACATCCGAGTCCACGTCGTGAAAGCTCTCGATGAGGAGCGGCGCGAGCGGGAGCGCCTGGGGGCCCAGGACGCGCAGGGCTCGGGCCGTCGCCCCCCGCACCAGATCCGGCGAGGCGTACGCCGTCCGTGGCGTGCGCAGGTAGCGCTCGAAGACGGGGAGCGTCTGCTTCGGGTCGAGCTGCTTCACGGCCCCCGCGAGCGCCAGCACGGCGTCGAACTGGCGCCGCGCATCCTGCGACTCGTAGTCCTGGAGGACCACGAGCGGCGCGGGCTGAGAGCCCTTCAGCAGGGCCGCGAGCTGGGGAGGCAGCGGGCTCGGGGCAGGGGAGAAGGCAATCTCCTCCAGGAAGCCATCCTGGAAGGCAACGGACACCTTCCCCGGCCGGCCCTGGAAGGCCTGGCGCTCGGCTCCATCGGCGGAGACGTAGAGGGCGAGCTCCAGCCCCTTCGAGGGTGGCGCTTCCCTGCCGCCCGCCAGGGGCACGGAGTCCTGCAGGAACCGCTCGCGCGGCAACAGCCGCTCCGGTTCCTGCTGAGAGGCGATGAGGAGGTTCCAGGTCTCATTGTAGGAGGCGGACGTGTCCCACAGGAGCTTGCCGTCAGCGGAGGACACCTCCACGGACTTCAAGGGGCCTCCACGGCACGTGCGGACGGCGAGCACCAGATCGGGCACGCCATCTCCCCCCACGAGCTCCGAGGAGTCGGCGACGTCTCGCGTGCCGGTGCCGAGGACCAGCGCCTCGGATCTGCACGCTCCAGACGTCGCGGGCGCTCCACTCTTGGGTGGCTGTCCGAGGCTCGGGAGCGGGCTCATCACGCAGAGCAGCAGCGACAGAAGACGCGGCAAGGACATACCCCCAGTGTAGCCGCGCGGCGGAGGCCCCGGCAGTGGCCCCGATTTCGAGCGGCTCTTGTCCTATGCTCGCGGGCTCCATCGCTCTTGCTCGACGGGCCCTCGAGCCCGGGAGGTGTCGCACATGCTTCGCTCTGGAACCGGGGGAGGCCCGCGCTCGTGGATGGGCAGCCTGTCCCTGGCCCTCGTCCTGCTGGCCACGCGCGGAGCCGCGCAGGAGGCCTCCTCGAAGGCGGAGGGCTTCTTCGGCAAGGAGGAGCTCTCCCGCCAGGTGCAGCTCCACGACAAGGGCTGCAAGAAGGGCGACGCGGGCGAGTGCTTCAACCTGGCCCTGGCCTACCAGCAGGCCCTCGGGGGCCTGACGAAGGACGACGCTCGCGCCGCGTCCCTGTTCCAGAAGGCCTGTGACAAGGGACACCTGGAGGCGTGCAACAACCTGGGCATCGCCCATGCGGAGGGGCAGGGCGTCAAGCGCGACCCCAAGCAGGCCGTGGCCCTCTTCGAGAAGACCTGCAAGGCCAACGACGCGAAGGGGTGCTTCAACCTGGGCCTGGCCCACAGCACGGGCCTCGACGCGGCGCAGGACCCGGAGCGCGCCGCCACCTACTACGCGAAGGCCTGCGACAAGGGGCACGCGGATGGCTGCTTCAGCCTCGGGCTCGCGCACGCGCGAGGCAACGGCGTGGAGAAGAACGCCGAGCGCGCCGCCACCTACTTCGACAAGGCCTGCGAGAAGGGGAACATGTCCGGCTGCAGCAGCCTGGGAGTGGCCTTCATGACGGGCAACGGCGTGAAGGCGGATCCCAAGCGCGCCGTCTCCCTCTTCGAGAAGTCCTGCAATGCGGCCATGCCGGGAGGCTGTCTCAACCTCGGCTTCGCCCACCTGCAGGGCAACGGCACGGAGAAGAACGTGGAGCGCGCGAAGTCCCTCTTCCAGCGGGGCTGCGAGCTCGGGCTCCGCCCCGCCTGTGACGCGTACCGGCGCGCCTCGAAGGCGCCGTGAGCCGGCTCGGCTACGGCCGCAGCCAGACGCGCTTCACGCGGAAGGGAAGGTCCGGCGGGCTCGGATCGATGCCGAAGTAGTGGTCGAACTGGGACTCGACGATGAAGGCGTCCCCATCATGCAGGGCGAGCGTGGTGGGGTTGTCGAAGCCGCTGGCCAGGAGCGAGACATGGCCCGTGTCGCCGGACAGCTCCACGCGCAGGAACCGGCCGTTGTCGTTGTCCAGCACCAGGAGCACGCCCGGCGACTGCACGAGGATGCCGTCGGGGTAGCCGATGGGCGCGTCCGTGGTGATACGCGTGTGCGTACCGGCGGAGCCGTCGGCCTGGATGGGGATGCGGAACAGGTCCCCGCTGTCGTACTTCACGACGGCGATCGAGCCGCTGTCCCAGGCGATGCCGTTGAGGCCCGGGTAGCCCGGAGGCGCCATGAAGCTGGGGTCCGTAGCCCACGTCTCGAGCTGCGGGGCGCCCCTGCGCAGGCGGCGGATGGCTCCCAGGTACGCGTCCGTCGCGTAGACGTTGCCCCGCGGATCGAGCGTCAGATCGTTGCACCCTCCTCCGGGAGGAAACGGCCAGGAGCCTCGGGGCGCCCCCGTCCTCGCGTCATAGGCCCTCAGGGCGCTCGGAGAGGCCTGCGCGAGATCCACCTCGCACAGCCACAAGGTCCCGCTGGCGTCGTGCACCTTCATTCCCACGACGCCTCGCCCGCTCGTGCTCGCGGGCAGGAAGGGCTCCATGAAGAAGCGGCCCGGGCGCTGGCGTAGCACTCTGCCGGTGCTGTAGCTGCCCACGTAGAAGGTGCCGTCCGCCGCGTGAGCGATGCCCTCGGGGAAGAAGTCCGGGATGGGCATGTAGAGCTTGTCCGGATGGCGCGGAGCCTGGAGGGCCTGGGCGGACTGCTTGGGCGCGAAGGAACTCCCGGGCCCGGAGGTCTGCACGGGCCCCGCGGAGGAGCCTCCGTCGTTACAGCCGAGCAGCGAGCACACCACGACCAGTACAGCCTTGCTCCAGAAAGGCCGGTTCATGACGAGTCCTCAATCGTTTCGTGTGGGTGGGTTGCGCGCAGGAAACGCTCACCCCGAACGGGCATATCGGCGGTGATGGTTTCCCGGACCGGACGAGAACGACGCGAGGTGTCATCCATGAGTGAGACGACACAGAGGCGAGCCCAGGGGCGCGCTCGGGACGGGACTGAGCCCGTCCCGCTCGGCGCCCGCCTCCGTGCTCAGCGGCGGCGGTGCGCCAGGGCGGCCTGCACGAGCCCGCGCAGCCGTTGCCGGTCCGTCTCCCCCAGGCCGAGCCGCTCGAACTCCTCCTCCAGGGCTTCGCGCTTCAGCTGTCCGTCCACGCAGGCGTTGAGCCACATCGCGACGGTGGAGTCCGCGAACTCCCGCCCGTTGTAGGCGCTGAACTCGCGCATCACCTCCGCGTACCTGCGCAGGTAGTACTTCTGGTGGTAGTCCTCGGCCCGGTAGAAGGTGGCCAGGGGGAGGATGGGGGTGAGCATGGGGCCGCTCCTGCCCGCCATCGCCTGTCGAGCCGTCTCCAGCGCCAGCCGCTTCTGCTCCGCGCTCTCGTAGAACACCGCGGACATGTACTGGCGGCTGTAGGGGCGCTCGGTGGGATCGGCCTCCTTCCAGAAGTGCCTCAGCAGCGCCTCGTAGGAGATGCGCGTCGGCTCGTAGTCGATCTGGAATGACTCCGTGTGGTCGCCGAGCTGGCGGTACGTTGGATCCGGCTGACTTCCGCCGGTGTAGCCCACGCGCGTCCGGATGACTCCAGGTAGACGCCCGAACCGGGCGTCAGGGCCCCAGAATCAACCCAGCGCGAAGGTGGCCGTCTCCACGCGGGTGGGGGCCAGTGCGTCCACCGGCAGCAGCCGGGCGGAAGGAGCTTCGACGGTCGTGGCGGGCTTCATGGCGGTTCCTCCATCTCCCTCTACGGGAGAACCCATTTCCAGGTTACGTCTCTTCCCTGCGGGCCGGGACTGCTCGACACTCCCTGCGGCAAGTGGCCTCCCGGCCGATATGGCAAGTGTCACGAAGTGGCAGAGTGCGGAACTCCCCCCCCACCCCGAGGAAGTGAATGGCTCGAACGCACCTGATGAACGTCGTTGTACGCGCTCTGCGCACCGCTCGGCGGGCTGCCGCCGCGGGCCTGCCTGTCACCGAGTATGCCGCGCGGCAGCGCGGGCGCGCGATGCTCGGACGGCGTGCGCTCCTCCAGTTCACGGCGGGTGCGGCGGGTGCGGCGGTGCTCTCGGCCTGTGGGGGAGAGGAGGACTCGCAGAGCGTGGCCATCGTCGGGGGTGGCATGGCCGGGTTGCACTGCGCGTATCGGCTGAAGCAACTCGGTGTCACGGCGCGCGTCTACGAGGCCGCGACTCGCACCGGTGGAAGGATGTTCACGGAGCGCAGCCTCTTCCCCGAGGGCCAGAACTGCGAGCTCGGCGGCGAGTTCATCGACACCGGTCACCTGACGATGCACGACCTGGCGCGGGAGCTGGGCATCGAGCTGCTCGACTACACCCAGGATGATCAGAGCCTGTCCCGGCTGCGGGTCTCCTTGGACGGGCGGGTGCTCACCGAGGAGGAGATCCTCCGGGGCTTCGCGCCCATCGCGGAGCAGATCGACGTGGCGCTCCAGGCGCTGGAGGATCCCGAGGAGTACATCACCTACCAGACGCCCAATGGGGCCCAGGCGCTGGATCAGCTCTCGCTCTCGGCCTGGATGGATCAGGCAGGCATCGCGGCGAGCGACCCGGTGCGTCGGCTCATCGAGCTGGCCTACGTGGGCGAGTTCGGGCTCGAGGCGAACGAGTGCAACTGCCTCAACCTGCTGACCTTCATCTCCACGGACACCACGCGGCTCGAGCTGTTCGGCGAGTCCGACGAGCGCTTCCACGCCAAGGGTGGAAATGATCTCTTCACGCAGCGGCTGGCCGAGCGCCTGGAGCCGGGACAGATCCAGCTCGAGCACCGGCTGCTGAAGCTGGACGAGCTGTCCGACCAGCGCTACCGGCTGACGTTCGACACGCCGGAGGGCACCCGGGAGGTGAAGGCGGACCACGTGGTGCTGGCCCTGCCGTTCACCCTGCTGAGGCAGATCCCCATCGGGGTGTCGCTGCCCGAGGTGAAGCGCAAGGCCATCCAGGAGCTGGGGTACGGCACCAACGCGAAGCTGATGGTGGGCTTCTCCTCGCGGCCGTGGCGCGCCGAGCCGTACCGCTCGGATGGGAGCACGTACTCGGACGTGGGCTACCAGCAGACGTGGGAGACCAGTCGCCTGCAGCCAGGCACCGCGGGCATCCTCACGCAGTACGTCGGTGGGCAGAAGGGCCTGGCCATCGGCCAGGGCACGCCCGAGCAGCAGGCCGCCCTCTTCCTCGACGCCTTCGATCGCGTCATCCCCGGCGCGAAGGCCGCGGCCAACGGGCGGGTGGCGCGCATGCACTGGCCGAGCTACCCGCTGACCCTGGGCAGCTACTCCGCGTACAAGGTGGGGCAGTTCACGACGATCGCGGGCGCGGAGATCGAGCGGGTGGGCAACCTGCACTTCTGCGGCGAGCACACCAGCCTGGACGCGCAGGGCTTCATGGAAGGCGCCGCCCTCACCGGCGCCATGGCGGCGGACGAGGTGGCGGGGGATCTCGGCCTCGTTCAGGAGGAGCGGCTGGGACCGGGCGCGCGGATCCTGGCGCGGGCCCGCGCGGCCCGAGTCCATGGCCGCTGGGTGGACGCTCTGCGAGGGGCGCGGCGCGGGAGAGGGGCGGTTGTCGGAGCAGGGGGGCGCGTGCGATAGTGCGGCGAGCCATGGCGGCGAAGTGCCTCGCGCTGCAGACATGGACTCCATGGAGGTCTCAACATGTCCTTGACGCTCCGGGGGCCGCGGTTGCCCCTGCTGCCGACGTTGCGCGTCATCGTGAATCCCATCGGCGTGTACCAGGAGTGGTCGGCTCGCTATGGCGATCCGTTCCTCGCGAAGCTGCCGTCAGGGCTGCTCGCCATCACTGGGAACCCGGAGGGCATCAAGGAGTTCTTCACCGCCGACCCCAACATCTTCGTCCCCAACACCCATACGTTGATCGAGCCCCTGCTGGGGACCTACTCGCTGCTGCTACTCGCCGGGGAGCGTCACAAGCGTGAGCGCCAGCTGCTCATCCCCACCTTCCACGGTGAGCGGATGCGCTCCTACGGCAAGCTGATGCAGGAGATCACCCACCGGGCCATGGAGGGCGTGCGGCCCGGGGACCAGGTGCTGGGGCTGCACCTCACGCAGAACATCTCCATGGAGATCATCATCCGTGCGGTGTTCGGCGTCGAGGAGGCGGAGCGGGTGCGGAGCTTCGTCGTGGCGATCTCGGACCTGACGACCTCCTATGGCCCCGTGCTGGCCATGTGGAAGTCGACGCGGCGGTCCTTTGCCGGTCTCGGGCCCTGGGATCGCTTCCAGGAGCGGCTGGCGAGCTTCAACGTCATGTTGATGGATCAGATTCAGCGTCGGCGCGCCTCCAACGCGCCGGGAGAGGACATCCTCTCGCTGCTGCTCTCCGTCCGGGACGAGGACGGCCAGCCCATGACGGACGAGCAGATCAAGGACGAGCTGCGCACCTTCCTGCTCGCCGGGCACGAGACCTCGGCCATCACCATGGCGTGGGTGCTGCAGTGGCTCCACCTCTACCCCGAGGTCCGGGAGAAGCTGGCGCAGGAGCTGGCGCCGCTCGGCTCCCAGCCTGAGGCGGAGAAGCTGGCCAGGCTGCCCTACCTGTCCGCGGTGGTGGACGAGACGCTGCGGATGTGTCCGGTGTTCCCGCTGACGCCGCGCAGGCTCATCGCGCCCTTCACCCTGCTGGGCCACCAGCTGCCCCCGGGAATGGGGGTGGCGGCCGCCATCACCCTGGTGCACAACAACCCGACGCTCTATCCCGAGCCCCAGCGCTTCCGGCCGGAGCGCTTCCTGGAGCGCAAGTACTCGCCCTTCGAGTTCATCCCCTTCGGAGGCGGGGCGCGGCGCTGCATCGGCATGGCCTTCGCGAACTACGAGATCAAGATCGTGGTGGGCACGCTGATGGCGGCCTATCGCTTCTCGCTGGAGAACCCGCGGCCGGCGAAGGTCGTCCGTCGCAACCTGACGCTGGGGCCGAACACTCCCATCCCGATGCGTTACGAGGGAGAGGCGCGCAACGTCGCGGCCGCCGCCTGAGTCTCCGGCTCAGGGCTCCGAGGGGCCGGAGCGGGAGGCGCTGGGAACACCCGGCGCCTCCAGCCGGCCCTTCCGCTCGCGCAGGGCCTGCACCACCAGCCCCGACAGGCCGAGGATGCCGATCATGTTGGGGAAGATCTGCAGGCCGTTCATGAGGTCACCCCAGGCCCACACCGTCTCGGGCTTGCCCACGGCGCCGAAGTAGATGAGGCCGCAGTAGACCCAGCGGTAGGGCTTCGCGACCTTCCTGCCGACGATGTACTCGAGGAACTGCTCGCCGTAGTAGGCCCAGCCGATGAGCGTGGTGTAGCCGAAGAGGAAGGAGCAGAAGGCCACCACCCAGCCTCCCACGGGGATGGCGGTGTCGAAGGCCGCCGCGACCAGGGCCGTGCTCGTCTTCCCGGACTGCCACACGCCGCTCACCAGGATGGTGAGGGCGCTGATGGAGGAGGTGACGAAGGAGACGATGAAGACCTCCATCACGGCGTTGAGTCCCTGCTGGAGCGGCTGCTCGCTGCGCGCGCTGCCGTAGGCGACCGCCGCGGTGCCGTAGCCGGCCTCGTTGGCGTAGATGCCACGGGCCAGGCCATAGCGCATGGCCACCATCATGCCGATGCCCGCGCCGCCGCCCGCGACGGACTGCAGGGAGAAGGCCTCGCGGAAGATGAGCGCGAAGACCTCCGGCACGCGCCCGGCGTGGAAGAGGATGACCCAGAGGCCGCCGGCCAGATAGAGGCCCACCTTGAGCGGCGCGAGCTTCTCGGCCACGCTCCCGATGGAGCGGACGCCGCCGATGATGACGAGCCAGGCCAGCACGGCGATGCCCACGCCGGAGGCCCAGGTGGGGATGTGGAACTGGCTCTCCAGCACCACGGCCATGGAGTTGGGCTGGGTGAAGGGGGTGGTGGTGAGGGCGGCGATGCCCGCCACCAGCGCGTAGAGCCACCCCAGCGCCGGCGAGCGGAGCCCCTCGCGCAGGTAGTGCATGGGCCCGGCGGAGACGTGGCCGTCGCGGATGGAGCGGTAGCGGATGCCCAGCACCGCCTCGGTGAGCTTGATGACGGTGGCGAAGAAGCCGTAGCACCAGATCCAGAAGACGGCGCCGGGGCCACCGGAGACGACGGCGGTGGCCACGCCGGCGATGTTGCCCGTGCCGATGGAGGCGCCGAGCGCCGTCATGAAGGCCTGGAAGGGCGAGAGCGCGCCGCGGGCTCCCTCCTGCGGGGCTGGCACCAGGGTGCGCGCCGCCTCCGGGAAGAGCCTCACCTGGGCGAAGCGGTAGCGGAAGGTCAGGAAGAGGCCTGCTCCGAGGAGCAGGGCCAGCGTCCACGGGCCCCAGACGAAGTCACTGGCCCAGAAGATGGCGCGGCGGAGAGGCTCGGGCAGCATGCGTGGCGCGCACGCTACCACCGCTGATAGGAGGGGCGACCATGAGTCCTCGATCTCTTGCTTCCGTTCTGCCCGTTGCGTGCTGCCTGCTGCTGCTTCCCGGGGAGGTGGCGGCACAGCCGGCTCCGGCGAAGGGCACGCCGGCACTAGGCAAGGCCCGCTCCCGTGACCTGGGAATCCCCTTTGGGGGACAGCCTGGGACGCTCGACGCCATCACGGACGTGCCGGGCATCGAGGTCGGCCACACCACGTTGATCTCGGGACAGGGGAAGCTGGTGACGGGCAAGGGGCCGGTGCGTACGGGCGTCACCGCCGTGTGGCCTCGCGGGAAGGTGGGGACGGCGCCTGTCTTCGCGGCCACGTACTCGCTGAATGGCAACGGGGAGATGACGGGCACGCACTGGCTCGACGAGTCGGGCTTTCTCTACGGCCCCGTGCTGCTCACCAACACCTTCAGCGTGGGGGCGGTGCACGAGGCGATGGTGGCGTGGGCCGTGCCGCGGGGGCGGAGCTGGGAGCTCGGTCTGCCGGTGGTGGCGGAGACCTACGACGGCATCCTGAACGACGTCGAAGGCTTCCACGTGAAGCAGCAGCACGTGTTCAACGCGCTCAACAGCGCGACGGGAGGGCCCGTGGCGGAGGGCTCGGTGGGAGGCGGGACGGGGATGCTCTGCAATGGCTTCAAGGGAGGGATCGGCACGGCCTCGCGCAAGCTCTCGGAGGCGAACGGGGGCTATACGGTGGGCGTGCTCGTGCAGTGCAACTACGGCAGGCGGCCGCTGCTCACCGTGGCGGGGGTGCCGGTGGGAGAGGAGATTCCGGACCTCCGCCCGTGCAAGACGGGAGACTGGAAGCCGTCGAACCCGCTCATCAAGGACATGCCCACCTGCACGAAGCAGGGAGCCTCGCGGCCGTCCTTTCCGGAGGGACTGGGCTCCATCATCGTGGTCGTGGCGACGGACGCGCCGCTGCTGCCGCATCAGCTCGGACGGATTGCCCGGCGAGTGCCGCTCGGTATCGCGAGGATGGGGGGACTGGCGGAGGACTTCTCCGGGGAGCTGTTCCTGGCCTTCTCCACGCAGCCGACGCTCCCCACCGCGCCGGGCCCGGTGGCCACGGTCTCCGTGCTCGACAACGAGCGCATGAACCCGCTCTTCGAAGCCACGGTGCAGGCCACGCAGGAGGCCATCCTCAACTCGATGCTGGCCGCCGACACCATGACGGGCGCGGACGGGATCCGCGTGTTCGCCCTGCCGCACGATCGGCTGATGGAGGTGATGAAGAAGTACGGGCGGAATTGAGGACTACCCTGGCGTGTGCTTGCATGCTTCGTGCAGGTGCCAGGAAAGACGACCCACGCGCTACGGGCACACGGACTTGTGCATGCGAGCCACCACGATCTCAGCAAGAGTCGTTGCCACACTGCTCAGTGTGCTGCTGGCTTCATGCAGTTCCATCAGCCATGTCGCTCCCGACAGCCCGGGAGCGCTCAATCGCAGTGTGCTCTTCATCAGGGAACTACCTGATGGCACCGCCGCTCATTCCTGGCGTCCAGTCGAGGAACTGGGCCCTTCGCACCACGCATTCCCGTCGCGCTCGCGAAGCGTGGCGCGACACATCGTGCTCTCGATGGACCGGAAGCGCGATTGTGATGAGGAGAACCGCGAGTGTATCCGCGAGTGCATGAGTCGCCCCCTGCCTCGAGGCTTTGGACACATCACATCAGGAAGGCGGGGGAATGGAGGGAAGGAAGAGTATTGTAATCAAAAATGCATGCAGCCATACCTCGACTGCACAGAGCTTCAGGAGTTGCAGCCTCGAGAGTTCACTGCGGTGGACACCGCCGTGGACTGGGTGCATCGCAACCGCAAGTCGCTCTTGATAGGAAGTGTCGTCGTCGTCGCAGGTGTTGCGTTCGTCGTGATCTCTGCTGGCGCGGGGGTGATCGTCCTCGCTCCGGCGGTATTCCTGGCCTCACCCGAGATCGAGCCTGAGTCCTATATGGCAGAGGTGTCTCCATGAAGATTGGAGAGCTCTCCCTGGAAGCGCAGGAACTCCTTGGGAGACTTCGAGAAGAGGCTCGACCCGAGGAGGAGAAGCAGCGACTGCTCGTGGCCATGGACGCGCTCCGGTTCATCGCGGCCACTGGCCAATCCCATGACTTCGACGAGTATCGCAAGAGCCTGGATGCTAAGGCTCCTCCGCTGGTGATCGCATCCTTCAGGACGCGAGAGGAGGCAGACACGTGGCTGAATGCGCACCCAAATCCTCCGCATCACTCCTATGTCCTGGTGGGTGGTGAGTACCACGTCGTCATGTATGTCCCGGAGCGCAATCACCGCAGGCTGATCGCTCATCCTGTGCTCGAGTTCTACCTCGAGGACATGGTTCGTCAGGGGCTGCCTGCCCCGGTTGCGACATTCAGCACGGCCGAGGAGGCAAGAGACTGGCTCGACAGCCAGCCTGAACCGCCACGTCAGGTCTTCATCCAGATTGCGGGCGAGTACCACCTCGTTGTGTACCATCACAGGGTGGGGCTGCGCGCCATCCATCCCATCTCCCTGGCTGCGAAGTCCGAGCCGAAAGAGCCGATGGGAGACTGACACTCTCCGTTGTGCGCTCACCGCTCCATGAAGTGCCGGCGACGCGGCGGCGGCAGCTTCTCGATGGCATAGCGCAGCATGGTGCGCGGCATCTCCGCGGCGTGGCGCTCGAGGAAGGCCTCCAGGCACGGGCGGTCCCGATCGCCCACCTCGCGTAGCATCCACCCCACCGCCTTGTGCAGCAGATCGTGCGGATCTCGGAGCAGGCGCTCCGCGAGCGCCAGGGTGTCCTTGAAGTCGCCGCGCCGGATGAACGTCTGCGTGGAGATGATGGCGATGCGCCGCTTCCACACCGAGGCGTCGCCCGCGAACGTGTACAGCAGCTTCCGCAGCTCCGGATGCGTGATGAGGTGCTCGCCGAAGATCTTCGGCGCCATCGTGTCCACGATGTCCCAGTTGTTCACCTGCGCCACGTGCTTGCGGCAGAACGCGAAGAGCTTCTCCCGCGTGGCCTCGTCCGCCTTGCGGAACTGCTCCGTGAGGATGATGAACCCCGTGAGGCGGTGCTCGTGGATGGGGCTGCCCACCAGCTTCTCCACCTCCGCCAGCGGCAGCTCCCGGTGGCTCCGGGCGATGCGCCGCTGGTGCGGCACCGTCACTCCCAGGAACCGATCTCCCTCCGCGTACTCTCCCGGGCCCGTCTTGAAGAACCGCGGGAAGAAGGCGGCCTTCTCCGGGCTGGCGACCTGGGCCAGCTCCTTCATGACGATCTGGGCGGACATTCGCTTCGTGGCTCCCGAGCAGCGGCTCCATTCCGGGTGGGGCGCGGAGTGTATCCAGGAGCCTCGACGGAAGGAGGGCCAGCAAGGAGCCTCATCTGGCCTTCGCCGTCCCTCTTCGCTAGACACCCTTCATGGGAAGCGAACCGGGAATCATCTCCTTCGTGAAGCTGCTCGTGTCGGACGGCGAGCGCTCGACACGGTTCTACGAGGGGCTCGGCTTCGAGCGGGTACAGTCGGAGCCTCCCTTCATCCACCTGCGCTGGGGCCAGAGCGCGGACGTCTACCTGGTAGCCACTCCAGCGGGCTCGGCCCTGCAGGGACGGCGTGGCCTGGGAGTGCTGGTGGGCTTTCGCGCCGGCTCCGAGGGCATCGAAGCGGTCGCCGCGCGAGCGCTGAAGCTCGGGGTGGAGGCGGAGGGGCCCACCCTCCAGCCGTGGCACACCCGGGAGATCCTCATCACCGATCCGGACGGGTACCGGCTCAACTTCATCGAGCCGGCCTGAGGCGACTCCGGAGCAGGCCCGGAGTCAGCGCCCCTGGGCGGGGTAGAGGTACTTGAGGACGTCGTCGATGCGGTCCGCCCAGGCCGTCTCGGTGTGGACGGCGCCAGGGATCTCCAGGTACCGGAGGTCCTTGCCCTCCACCCAGCCCTCGGCCAGCAGCGCCTCGCGCAGCAGCCGCGTGTCGTCCACCGTCTCCTGGCTGCCCTTGGACTCCTCGGTGCCGATGTCCACCCAGAGCTTCAGGGGCGGCTTCTTCTTCAGCGCCTTCACGCGGGCGACGATGTCCTTGTTGCCCCAGAACACGGACGGGGACACCACCCCCAGGCGCCGGAAGATGTTCGGGTACTTGATGCCCAGGTGCAGGGTGACGAGCCCGCCCAGCGAGGAGCCCGCGAGCCCCGTGTCCTGAGCCCCCGTCTTCGTGCGGAACGTCCGATCGATCATCGGCTTGAGCTCCTCCACCAGGAAGCGCCCGTACGCGTCCGCGTTGCCGCCGCCCAGGTGGGCGAACTCGCCGGTGTCCTTCACCTGGGTGTACTCGGCGAAGCGATCCTCGGTGTTGTACACGCCGACGATGATGAGCGGCTCCACCTGCTGATCCGTCACCAACTGCTGGGCCGCCTCGTCCACCCGCCACTCCGCCCCCGTGTACGAGGTGGCGGCGTCCATGAGGTTCTGCCCGTCGTGCATGTAGAGCACGGGGTAGCGCCGCTTCGGCTTGTCCTCATAGTCGGGCGGCAGCCAGACGATGATGTCGCGCTTGCGGGGCAGGAAGGTGGAGGCCACCCCGCGCAGGTAGCGGATGTTGCCGGTGAGCGTGCGCTGCGCCGGGGCGTTCTTCTGATCCGCCCAGCGCGCCACCGAGACGGAGACATGCTGGGGCTCGCTGCCCACCTTCAGGCCGCGGTTGCGCAGCTCCTGCCCGGAGGCCTCCTTCTCCACCGTCTCCCACGAGCCACGCGTCACCTTGAACTCGAGCTTCGTGCGCGCGGGCAGGGAGATGCTGCCGGTGTAGTGCCCGTCCGGAGCCCGGGTCAGCTTCAAGCCCTTGCCATTCCAGTCGCCCAGCGAGGGGTGGTTGCCGGAGATCCAGATCTCCGCCTCCGCCGCCGTCTCCACGGGGACCGTCACATCGAAGGTGAGCTGGGTGTCACTGCCCTGCGCGGGCGGGGTTGGCCCCGCCGCACAGACTCCCAGCCCCACGGTGAGCCAGAGGAGGAAGACCAGGGGAGATGCATGTCGCTGCGTCATGCCCGGGAGGATAGCGCAGCCCCCTCCCGATCTCCTGGCCGAAGCCCCCGCCTCTGTTACTTCTTGTTCGAGGCGGACTTTTCACTGCCAGTCGTGAGGTCCCTCTCGCCCAGGTTCACCGCGCCGATCCAGCGGCGGCGATCGAAGCGGTTGAGGTTCTTGTTGGCCACCACCTGGAAGCAGGTAGAGCTGCCCTGCGCGGCGATCTCCACCGACCAGCCGAGGAACACCTGCCACAGGCGGAACCACCACTCGCCATACGTCTTCACCACCTCGGCCCGGTTCTGCATCCAGTTGTCGTACCAGCGCGAGATGGTGAGCGAGTAGTGGATGCCGATGTTCTCCACGGAGTGGATCTCGAAGCCCGCCTTCTCCAGGTTCTCCACCACGAAGCTCAGCGGCATGGAGGCGTCCGCGCCGGGGAAGATGTACTTGTTCATGAAGAGGCCCCACACCAGGTCCTCCAGGTTGAAGCCCAGCAGGCCCGCGCGCGCGCGCAGGCCGGCGATCTGGAGGAAGAAGATGCCGTCATCCTCGAGCAGCCCGTACACCTGCTCCAGGAAGGCCCCGAAGCGGCGCACGCCCACGTGCTCGGCCATCTCCAGGCAGGAGATCTTGTTGAAGCGCTCCTTCGGAATGTCGCGGTAGTCCATCACCAGCGCGCGCGCGGAGCCGGAGACGCCCTCCTTGGCGCACTGCTCGTTGGCGAAGGCGGCGCCCTTCTCGGCCACGGTGACGCCCGTGGCGTCCACGCCGAAGTCCCGCGCGGCGTGCGCCACCAGCGTCCCCCAGCCACAGCCGATGTCCAGCAGGCGCTCGCCCTTCTTCAGCTGCATCTTCTCGCAGACGAGCCGGATCTTCTGGTCCTGGGCCTGCTCCAGCGAGTCGTCGAGCGAGCGGAAGAAGCCCGAGGTGTACACCATGCGCGGCCCGAGGAAGCCGCCGAAGAAGTCGTTGCCGCGATCATAGTGCGCGCGGCCGATGCGGATGTCCTGCTCCTGCGAGTGGATGATCACCTCGGGCAGGAAGCGCGTGAAGACGAACTTGAAGTGGTCCGCCACGAAGCTGTAGTCCACCACCGCGTCGCGCTGCTGGATGAACTCGCGGAAGTCGCCCTGGATGTCGATCCGCTCATGAATGTAGTCGTCGATGAGCGTCGTGATGGGAACCTTCTGGTTTCCATAGCGGGATTGGACTTCCGAGGACTTCGGGGCGATGCGCTGGTGAAGAGACATTTCTGTTCGAGACCTGGGGGGGAATCCAGCCGCGGGAGTGCGGACTGGGCGCGGGATTCTGGCATCCCCTCGCTCAGGCGCTCAGTGAATTCGCAGGGAGTCGGTATCAGGCCGTGCGTTCACACCGACAAGACGAGCGCGCGGAACTCTCGATCCTCGGGGAGGGACGGCTTGCCGAGGTCCTTGAGCACGACGCGCCGGAACTCCTCGCCCTCGTGATGGATGGCGCGCGTGACGAGCGAGCGCGCCTCCTCGTGCTTGCCTTGGAGGAAGGCGATGTACCCCGCGCTCCAGAGGGCGGCGCCGCCCGGCAGGCGCACCAGCGCGGCGACGACCTTCGTCCGTGCCTTCTCCAGGAGCGCCAGCGCCTGCTCCCGCTCCTCCCACCAGCGCCGCTTCGCCTCGTGGATCAGCAGGAGGCCCGTGTGGGTGAGCGCCTCGTAGACGGGCACATCCGCGCGCCACTCCTCGAGCTGGGAGGCCCGGCGCTCCGCCGCCTCGTAGGCGATCAGGGCCGCATCGAAGTGCTGGCGCCTCGCCAGGAGGTCGCCCTTCTGGATCAGCGCGTGGATCACCTCCGTCCCCACCGTCCCGCTCTTGTCTGCGCCGTACCAGCGGAGGAGCTCGTCCAGCACGGCCAGCTCCTCGTCGCGTCGGTTCAGCTTCCCCAGGAACGCGGACTTGCGAATGAGTGCCTGCGCCACGCGCTCCCGGAGCTCCGACTCGCTGGCGAGGCCGAACCGCTGGACCAGCTCGTCATGGACGGCCAGGGTCAGCCGGGGCTCCTTCGGGTCCTCGAGGAGGGCGGCCTTGTCCAGCAGGGCCAGGGCGGCCCGCAGGCGCAGCTCCCGCTCCGGCGCCTCGCCGTAGCGTTGGAGCAGGATGTCGAAGGTGGTCAGCGCCTCTTCGCGCCGGCCCACGTCCCACAGCAGCCGGGCCTTGTCCAGCAGCGCCTGGGCGGCGCGCTCCGCCTTCTCCAGCGCGGTGGCGCCCTCGGGCTCCTGGATGAAGGCGTCCAGCTCGCCCAGCTTCTCCTCGGCCTGCTCCAGCTGCTGCTGGAGCTCCGTCTTGCTCCGCAGTCCGGTGGCGGCCACCCCCCGCAGCTCCTCCTCCTGCGCGTCGCCGAAGCGCTGCACCAGCTCGCCATAGACGGGCAGCGCCTCCGCGGGCCGCTTCTGCATCCACAGGCTGGCGGCCTTGCCCAGGAGCGCCCAGGCCAGGGGCTGGCGCAGCAGGGGATCCTCCGAGCCCGAGGCCCGGCGGATCACCTCGTCATAGAGCGGGCGCGCCTCCTCGAGCCGCTCCTGGAGCGCGAGGGTGCGGGCCTTGTAGAAGAGCGCCCCGGTCACCGGCGCCCGCAGGGCCTCCTCTTCCGAGTCGTCGTACCGCCGGCTCACCTCGTCACAGACGGCGAGGACCTCCGCGAAGCGATCCAGCTGTCCCAGGGCATCGGCCTTGTTCACGAGCGCCTTGGCCGCCAGGACGCGCAGCTCCGGCTCTCGCATGGCGCCGGGCTGCTGGGCGATCTGCTCGAGCAGGGGGAGGGCCTCCTCGAACCGGTGCAGCTCGGCCAGGGCGAAGGCCTTGCCCAGGAAGGCCCGGGTCACCTGGACGCGGATGGGCAGGGCGCTGACTCCGCCAAAGCGGCGGATCAGCTCATCGCAGAGCGCCAGGGCCTCGTCATGTTGCCGCTGATCCAGCAGATCACGGGCCTTGTCGGCGAGCTCCCTGCTCACCGCTTCGATCCGAGCCATCCCACTCGTCATCTCGGGGCGCCGACCTTTCGAGTCATCGGCCGTCATGGAGTTCCCCCCTCCCTCTTCCTCGATCGTGATTCCTATCACCACATCCCGGTTCGTTGCCGGAATGGTGGGAGACCGGGAGCTCAGCGCGCGGGTGGAGCCGCCACCGGCGGCGGAGCCTCCTGGAGCTCCTGCGCCAGGGAGTCCAGATCATGGAAGCCCTTGGAGCTCACCTCGGGGCCACGGAACAGGGCCCAGCTCTGCATTCCGCGCTGGAAGGAGTGCGTCATGTGCCAGAGCTGCATCGCGCTGTTGGCCAGGTAGAGGTAGAGCACCCGCTGGGGATTCCAGGGGTTGGGCAGGGCCACGGCCAGCCCATCATCCGAGCGGCCATACGTCTTTCCCTGCCAGCGGAAGAAGCGGCGGCCCAGCTCCACCGGCAGCTTCTTCTCCGCGGCCAGCCGCGCCACCAGGGCGTTGTCCTCGGCTCCGCCCAGGAGGACCAGATCCCGCTCCGCCAGCTCCTGATCCGTCACCTCGGCGTCGGGCTTGAGGGGAGGCAGCACCTCCATCGACATATCCGCCACCACCTCCCGGTAGCGCAGGGCCAGGGTCCGTTCGGACTCCACCTGCCGGGCCGTGCCGTGGACGAAGAGCAGCCGCTCCCACTCCTCCAGCATCTGGGGCAGCGTGTAGTGCCGCTCGCGGCGCACGGGGAGATCCGCGGACGGGTTGAACACCAGGCGCACCGGCTTGTCCGCCGTGTGGAAGGTGAAGGTGTCGCTGGCGCCCTTCACCTCCACGCGCTCGAGGACGCGGGCCTTGTCCGTCCACAGCTCCACGGCGGTGACGAAGTGGTAGGGCGAGCCCGCCTGCTCCACCTTCAGCTTCACGTCGTAGCCGTCCCTGGCCTTGGTGAAGCTGGACTGGATGCGCGGCTGGGGCAGCCCGTTGCGCTCCACCCACTGGGTGATGAAGGGCTTCAAGTCCCGCCCCGCGGACTGGGAGGCCGTCTTGATGAAGTCCGCGGTGGTGATGTTCCGGCTGGCGAAGCGCTCGTGGGCCGCCGTCATGACCTGGGAGAAGGCCTTGTTGCCCAGCAGCAGCCGGAGCTGGTGCAGCGCGAAGGTGCCCTTGATGCGCGGCACCAGGTAGGTGCCATAGCGATCATAGGAGGTGCGCGCGGCCACCGCCGCCACGTCTCCCTCGCGCGAGGTGATGGTGAGGTAGCGGGCGTTGATGTCCGCCAGCGCGTCGCGCTGCTGCTCGAAGGCCTTGTCCGCCTTGTCCGTGCCCTCCGGCAGCTCCTTCAGCAGGTTCCAGTAGGCCGCGGAGCCGCTCACCAGCCAGTTCTCCGCGTCGCTCGAGGGGAACACGGTGTTGGCCCACAGCAGCTTCTCGTCGAAGGCCACGGCCTCCTTCAGGCGCGAGAGATCGCGCTTCGGCGCCTGGACCTCGGGCTCGGGCTTCGCGGCCGCATGGGCGGCCTTCAGCTTGTCCGCGACGAAGAGCGGGCTGAAGGTGGTGTAGCCCAGGGACAGGCGGGGCAGGGCGCCGGGGAGGTCCGGGACGAAGCGGGAGCCCACCATGTTCTCGCGCAGGGTCGGCTTGCCGTAGTGCGCCAGGAACATGAGCTTCTCGGTCATCTCGCTGGTGGTGAGCTTCGCATCGCACGCATGGGGGCGGCTGATGGGGCTGGTGGCGACCATGCGGATGGCGGCGTCCAGGGTGAAGCCGCCCTTGCCGTACTGCTCGTAGAAGCGCCAGAAGGAGATGTCCCGGTTCCAGGTGTTGAAGGCCAGGTCCACCGGGGCGTTGTTCGGGTTGGGCACGTACTCCTTGCGCACCTCCAGGTCCCGGTTGTTGTTGTTGGCCCAGATGAAGTCCTTGAGGTTGCCCGGGGTGTCCGCGGCGGCGCTCTTGTTCCCGGTGCGCCACATCCGCGACTTGTTCGTGCCGAGCAGGAAGCAGGCGCCCTCGTCCGTCTTGGCGTCCGCCAGGGTCCAGTCGTTGGTGTAGAGCCCGTTGTTCCGGTCCTTGAGGATGCGGGCCACCTCGTCGATGGAGGAGGCGTACTGGGCCGCCTTGCGGATGCGGTTGCTCTGGGGCGTGCCGTTGGCGTTGAAGGGCGTCTGGCCCACCGTCGTCTCGCCGATGACGATGCCCGCGTCGTTGATGAACCAGTCCGCGCCGCTGTGGATGCCGCCCGGGAACGTCTGCATCACGAAGCGGTGGCCGCGGGTGGGCTGCACGTCCAGCACCACGTCCCAGTGGATGCCCGTGTAGCCGTTCCACATGAAGAGCTGGCCCATGACGAAGCGGCCATCCGGGGTGGCGGACCTCGTGGCCACGAAGGAGGAGCAGTGGTCGCCCTTGCCGGCCAGCTCCGCCTCGTCCTCGGCCTTGAGGAAGACGCGGCCCGACAGCGGGGTGGCCGTCACGTTGTTGGCGGACTCCAGCTGGCTCAGGTCCACCGCCGAGTTCAGCGAGGCGATGTCCAGCAGGTCCAGCTCCCGGTCCTTGAACTTCGCGCCCGCCTTGTTGGCGCCGTCGGCGATGCCGCGCATCTCCTCGAGGAACTCGGGCTCGTACTTGCGCAGGAAGAGCGAGTCCGTCAGCAGCCGCACCTGGGCCCAGCCCTTGGCGACATCCGCCTTGTCCTTCTGGACGCCCAGCTTCTCCATGTAGCGGACGATCTCCTGGGAGACGAGCTCGCCGAACTGGTGGCCGCGCTCGTACGGCTCGCCCTCGATGTGGACGTAGATCCACCCGCCCTCGTCGTAGCGGAAGCCCTTGCCGGCCCAGCGCACGGACTCCAGCGGGGTGTAGGCGGTGATGTCGTCCACCTCCTCCAGGCGCACGTCGTCGAACCAGGCGGTGCCGGTGGCCTTGCCGTTGCGGCCCAGGTGCACCTGGACCTGATCGGTGCTCTGGGTGGCGAAGAACAGCACCGAGACGCGGCCACCCTGCTCGGCGCTGGTGGCGGGCGCGCAGTTGGTGAAGGGGAAGCTCTTCATGGAGAGGCAGGCGCCCAGCGCGGTGGGGTAGCGCGCCACGGGGTCGGCCTGGACGCCTCGAGTGCGCACCCAGGCGCTGAGGCGGTAGAGGCGGCCCACCTGGAGCTTCAGGGGCTGGGACTGGACGGTGGTCTCCGCGCCGCCTGGAGGGCTCTGGATGGAGAGGCTCCGGCTGCCCTCGGCGCGCACGCCGGTGGTGGCGCTCACCTGGCCCTGCCCGGAGGAGGACCAGCCCGTGGGCTGTCCCGAGCCCCCCAGCGTCTCGAAGCTGGCATTGGCCACGGGCACGGGCGCGGCCCATGAAGGCTCCGCTTGGAGCACTCCCAGCGCGGCAAGGAGCGCGAGGAGGGGGCGCGAGGTCGTCCGAAAGGCAGTCATGGTGGGTTTCATCCTGTGCGACGCACTCCCAACGGGTCAGCGGAGAGCAGTTGTACCTTGGACACATGGTCCAGGGGCAGCGGCGTTTCTTTCACTCCCAGGCGCAGTGGGGTGGGGCTCCGCATGGGCGCTCACGCCAGGTGCGACGCCAGCCGGGCGAGGTGGCGCTCGGCCCGTGGTGCCAGCCCACGTCTTCCACCCACTGCTGCCGCTGGGCGGAGGAGAGGGGCTGTCGCGCGTGCCATGCGTGCGAGGTTCCGGCCGTCGAGCTGACCTGGGTGCCTCATGGGTTGCGGCCCCTGCTGGTGCTCTTCATGTCGGCCGCGCTGGCCCAGGGCGGCTCCGGCTACCCGCGTGAGCAGGACTCCGCCATCCCCAGCCGCAGGATGATGGCCGAGCCCCAGCCCGAGCGCTGAGCGCCCTCACTCCTTGGGCCAGTCGGCGCAGACGGTCTCGATGGGGCCGTTCGACCAGGTCGCGTACTCGGCGTCCCCCGCCACGGGGTAGGGGCGGCCGAAGGTCTCCGTGAAGTACTGGCCCCAGTCGGGCTGCCGGCCGTCCACGTCCTTGAAGCCGTACTCCCGGGCCAGCTGCCAGGAGCTCAAGACGCGTCCGTTCTTCCTGGCGACGTTCGGGTCGGCCGCCAGCTCCGCGACGGCCCGACCCACGAAGAACGGCGTCTCCGAGGCGATGAAGTTGGGGTCCACCTTCGTTCCGTCGCGCCAGTTCGCCTCCGTGACGCCGAAGTGCTCCAGCATGGCCTCGGAGCGGAGGAAGCCCGGCGTCACCGCGACGGTCGTGATGGCGGGGTGCCGGCGAAGCTCCCAGGCCATGGTGAACGCCAGACGGATGATCGACATCTTCACGAGATCGTAGAAGACGTTGCCGCGGTAGCCGAAGTTGTCGCCGTCGGTGATCTCGACGATGAGCCCCTGGTTGCGCTCGAGCAGCAGGGGGACCGCGTAGCGGCTCGTGAGGATGTGCGAGTAGATGCCGCGGTCCAGCATCAGGCGGCCCTTCTCGGGGGCGAGCTTCCAGAAGGGCAGGCCGAACTCCGCCAGCTCGTCTCCGCCCCAGACGTCGTTGACGAGCACGTCGAGGCGGCCCTGCTCGCGCTTCACGCGCTCGCACAGCTCGGAGACCTCGGCCTCGACGGTGTGGTCCACCCGCACCGCGATGCCGCGACCGCCCTTGGAGGTGACGAGCTCGGCCGTCTCCTCGATGGTCTCCGGCCGCTTCGGGCCGGAGGCCGGCTTCCCTCGCACGCTGCGCCCGGTGCAGTACACCGTGGCTCCCTTCTCTCCGAGCATCATGGCGATGCCGCGTCCCGCGCCCCGCGTGGCCCCCGCGACGAGGGCGATACGTCCTTCGAGTGGCTTCATGGCTTTCCTCCTGGACCGCGCACCTGCGTCGGTCGTGGAAGCACCCTAGCTGCCGATTCCTGACAGCCTGTGTCATGTTTGCTCCGCTACGCTTCCGAGCAGAGGTGAAGACATGCGCGCGGATCGGCTCATCAGCCTGCTCATGCTCCTGCAGACCCGGCAGCGCTCGACGGCGGGAGCGCTCGCCCGGCGGCTGCAGGTCTCGGAGCGCACCATCTATCGAGATCTCGACGCGCTCTCGGCCTCCGGGGTGCCCGTGTTCGCGACCCGGGGGCCGAAGGGTGGGGTGAAGCTCGTCGAGGGGTGGCGCACGCAGCTCACGGGGCTGACGCGGGCCGAGGTCCACGCGCTCGCCGCGGTCAGCACGCCCTCCGCGCTCGAGGACCTGGGCCTGTCGGCGCCGCTTCGCAGCGGGCTGGTGAAGCTCGCCGCGGCACTCCCCACCGTCCAGCAGTCCGTCATCGAGTACGCGCGCCAGCGGCTCCACGTGGACACGTCGTCATGGTTCCCGGAGCGCGAGCCGGTGCCGTACCTCGCCGTGCTGCGCGATGCCGTGTGGCAGGACCGTCGTATCCGGATGGAGTACCGCGACTTCGACGGGCGGCGCTCCAGCCGCGTGGTGGACCCCTACGGGCTCGTCATCAAGGCCGACCGCTGGTACCTCGTGGCGGGCACCGAGAAGGGGCCCACCGGCTTTCGTGGCACCCGCATCGAAGGGGTGCGCCAGCTCTCCGAGACGTTCACTCGGCCGGAGGGGTTCGAGCTGACGGCGTTCTGGAAGGAGTGGTGCGCGAAGTTCGCCGAGCGTCGGGCCAGCTACGAAGTCTCCCTGCGCCTCACTCCGGACGGCGAGGAGGCGCTCCGGCAGATCCGCCCGCCGGCGGACCAGGCACGGCTCGCAGAGTCCCGCCGGGAGCGCGACGGCACGAAGACGGTCACCATCGACTTCGAGCGGGAGAGCATCGCGCTCTCCCAGCTCTGCGCGCTGGGGCGAGGCGTCGAGGTGAGGGCTCCCGAGGCGCTCCGGGCCCGGCTGCGCGAGCTGGCCTCGGACCTCCGAGCCCTCTACGGCGGGGCCTGAGAAACGCCCCAGTGAGGGGGGGCACGCCAGGGCCGTGGCGTGCCCCCACGGTCCAGAGCTGCTGCTCCCTGGACCCCTCACCGAAGCTTCCTCACGCCGCCTTCACGCGCGGCCTCTCGCGCGTCAGCACCGCTCCGGGGGGAGGCGGACGACGCGCGAGCTCTCCCGAGCCACCTGCCGACCCCGGTCTTCACGAGGCAGGACAGGCTGGCTCTTCGTTTGTTGCCCGGGGCCCTGTGCAAGGGGGTTGCCATGCTCCGGAGGCGCGGACGGAGCCCCTGTCTCCCCAGGCTTTTCGAGCAGATACGCGGAGGGGGGCGAGGGCAACGCCCAGGCCGAGCGCTCCTGCCGCCAGGGCCCGCGTATCGACTGGAAGCGGGTGCTTTCAAGAGGGACGCTGGCCCGCCTTCGGGGCTCCGCGCCGCGTGGCGAGGGAACGCGTCCGGAAGCACCAAGCCGACGAATCCCTGACGCTGGCACGGCCATACAGCTACGATGGGTGGCCAACTTTGGGAGGGGAGTACGATGGCGAAGAAGAAGCCGGCTCGGAAGGCCGCTGCCGCGAAGAAGACCGCGAAGCGCACATCCACCAGGCAGGGAGCTCGGAAGGCTGCCGCGAAGTCGCCCCGCAAGGCCGCGGCGAAGAAGGGCGCCCGCAAGGCTCCGGCGAAGGCTGCCGGGAAGGCCGCTGCCCGCAAGCCGGCCAGCAAGCCCGCCGCTCGGAAGGCCAGCAAGCCTGCTTCCCGGAAGGCCAGCAAGCCCGCTGCCCGGAAGGCCGCGCCTCAGGCCCGCAAGGCCGCCTCCCGCCCGCAGCCGCCACAGGAGGCTCCCGCCGCCGCCCCCGAGACGAACGAGCCCACGGGCCCCCTCGTGGAGACCGAGCGGCCCGCCGTGGAGACCGTGGAGACCACCTCCGCCGGCATCCAGGCCCTGGCCCCCGAGCACGCCGCGGTGGATGACCTGACCAGCTCCGGCAACGAGCTGCTGGACATCTTCCAGAAGTACGACCGCAACCGCACCGGATCCATCGAACAGGCCGAGTTTGCTCGCCTGCTCGAGGCGCTCGGCCAGAACATCACCGATGAGGAATTGATGATCGCCTTCGATATCATCGACACTGATCGGACCGGGAAGATCTCCTGGAAGCAGTTCAAGAACTGGTGGACGAGCCGCTGACGGCTCGCGAAGACGAAGACTCAAGATGCGGCGACTGTCGTCTCCTGTGGAGAGGTTGGGCGGGCACTGGCCCGTCGTGGTGGTGGGCTCTGGCTATGGTGGCGCCATCGCCGCTTCACGGCTGGCCCGCGCGGGGCTGAAGGTGTGCGTGCTCGAGCGCGGGAAGGAGCGGCTGCCGGGAGAGTTCCCCCGCACCAACGCCCAGTTCCTGCGGGAGACCCAGCTCATGGGCCCCGGAGGCTCGTTCCTGGGGAAGCTGAAGGTCGGCTCCCCCACCGGGCTGCTCTCGCTGCACCTGCTGGGAGACCTCGCCGTCGTCTCCGGCTGCGGGCTCGGGGGCACCTCGCTCATCAACGCCAGCGTCACGTTGCGGCCGGACCCGCGCATCTTCGAGGACGACTGCTGGCCGGCCGCGTTTCGCGAGGACGTGCCGGGCCTGATCGAGGACGGCTTCGCCCACGCCGAGCGGATGCTCACCCCCAACGCCTACCCCGAGGGGCATCCGCGGCTGCGCAAGATGGACGCGCTGCGGCGCTCGGCCGAGTACATGGGCGGGAAGTTCTACCCCCTGCCGCTGGCCGTCCACTTCCAGGAGGGCGTCAACGCCGCCGGTGTCCGCCAGCGCGCCTGCACCCTCTGCGGAGACTGCGCCACCGGCTGCAACGTGGGCGCGAAGAACACCGTCAACATGAACTACCTGCCTGACGCGCAGCGTCATGGCGCGGAGCTGTTCACCCAGGTGGCCGTGCACCACCTGGAGCGGGGCCAGGGCCACTGGCGGGTGTACTACCGGCTCATCGGCATGGGGCGCGAGCTGTTCGATGCGCCGCTGCAGTTCCTCACCGCCGACCGCGTCATCCTGGCCGCCGGCTCGCTGGGCAGCACGGAGCTGCTGCTGCGCTCGCGGGCCGCGGGGCTGTCCCTGTCGGGCGAGCTGGGCAGGCACTTCTCCGGCAACGGGGACGTGATGGCGTTCGGGTACAACCTGGACGTGCCGGTGAACGCGGTGGCCCACGGCGAGGAGCCGGAGAAGGACGCCGAGCCGGTGGGCCCCAACATCACCAGCGTCATCGATCTGCGCGACACCGAGTACCTGGACGAGGGCATGGTCATCGAGGAGGGCGGGATCCCCGCGGCGCTCGGCGGCTACCTGCCCACGCTCCTGGCCGCGGTGGCGCCGCTGATGGGCGAGGACACGGACGAGGGCTTCATCGACGGCGTGCAGGAGCAGGCCCGCGTGGCCGAGAGCCTGATCCGCGGCCCGCACCACGGGGCCGTCCACAACACGCAGACGTTCTTCGCCATGACGCATGACGATGGGGGCGGGGAGCTGAAGCTGGACGGAGACGGGCTGCGCGCCGTGTGGCCCGGCGCCGGGCGCCAGGAGGGCTACCTGCGCGCGGAGCTGAAGATCCGCAAGGCGGTGGAGGCGCTGGGCGGCACCTTCGTGCGCAACCCCGTGGGGGCCCGGCTGCTGGACAACGCGCTGCTCGTCACCCACCCGCTGGGCGGCTGCGCCATGGGTGAGGATGCACGGCGCGGCGTGGTGGACCACGAGGGCCGCGTCTTCGCGGGCGAGGAGGGCACCGACGTCCACGAGGGGCTCTACGTCTGCGACGCCTCCGTCATTCCCCGCTCCATCGGCGCCAACCCGCTGCTGACCATCTCCGCCGTATCCGAGCGCTTCGCCGCGCGGATGGCGAAGCGGAACGGGTGGCACATCGACTACTCGGCGCCGTCGCAGCCGCCCGCGGAGGAGCCTCGGCTGCCCACGGGGCTGCGCTTCTCCGAGAGCCTGCGCGGCTTCATCTCCTCCGCGGTGGACGAGGACCACCGCGCCGCGGCGGACCCGGACCGGCCGGGGGCCTCGGAGCTGCGCTTCATCATCACCGTGCTCGTGGAGGACCTGGACGCCCTGCTGACGGACCCGCGGCACCCCATGGCCGTGACGGGGTGTGTGATGGCGCCGGCGCTGTCCCAGAAGCCGCTGACGGTGACTCGCGGCACGCTCAACGTGCTCATCGAGGATCCGAACCGGCCCGGCTACAAGCAGCTGCGCTACGGGCTGCACCTGCTGTCCGAGTCCGGCGAGCACTTCTTCCTCGAGGGCTTCAAGCAGCTCACGGACAATCCCGGCATCGACTTCTGGGAGGACACCACCACCCTCTTCATCACCGTGAGGCGGGGGGAAGGTCCCGGTGCGCCGCCGGCCTACAAGGGGGTGCTGCGCATCTCCGTGGAGGACTTCGCCCGGCAGGTCTCCACCTTCCGGGTGACCCAAGCCCAGAGCGTGCAGGAGCAGCTCTCCGCCGTGGCGCGCTTCGGGGAGTTCTTCCTGGGGGGCCTCTTCGAGCTGTACTGGAAGCCGTCCACCTACGAGGAGTCGTGACAGCCCGCGCCCTCGGTCCAGGCAATTCGTGACATTCGGGGACTTGAGGCGAGTCTGGACTTAGGGCACGTTGAGGCCGCTACCGAGGGAGCGGCTGCCGTCCGGAGTGCCTTCGGGGGCTTCCCCCATACAGAGGAGAGAACCGTGCAGAATGATCGATCGAGCAGCCTGCGAGCCCTTCGAGCTGGCAGGTGGTTGCGTTCCCATGCCTCGCTGCTCCTGGCCGGCGCGCTGCTCGGCACCATGGCTTGCGATGATGATGAGGAGGAGCAGAAGCCGCCCGAGGAGAAGCCGCTCACGGCCACCGCGGAGAAGGGCCTGGCCATCATCCCCTTCCAGCTCGACACCAGCGGCATGACGAACGCGGAGAAGGAGCGCATCGGCGTCGGTAGCTACATCGTGAACGCGGCGGCCGACTGCACCACGTGCCACCTGACGCTCCAGCCCTCCGGCCAGATTGCCTACCTGAGCGGCGGCAGCGCCTTCCCGATCAGCGCCACGGGTGACGTCGTCTACGCGCGCAACCTCACGCCGGATCCGGACACCGGCATGAAGCTGACCGAGGCCGAGTTCGTCGAGTCCATGCGCACAGGCAGGGACCACAAGAGCGACAACGGCGAGGAGCAGCTCATCGTCATGCCCTGGTCCACCTACCGGTGGATGTCCACGGAGGACCTGAAGTCCATCTACGCGTACCTCAAGAAGGTGCCGGCCATCCGCAACCCGGTGCCCAACGACATCAAGGGCGCCGCGGCGGCGCTGCGGCCCGTGCCCTTCCCCAGCACCTTCACCGACGGCGAGGTCTCCCGGCCCCTGCCCGCGGAGAGCGACGAGGACCCGCTCAGCATCGAGCTCGGCCTGGCGCTCCAGCCGCTCGCGGATCCCGCGGCGCTCAGCAGCCTCAGCGCCGACGACAAGAAGCTGTACGCGCGCGGCAGCTACCTGTCGAATGCCGTCTCCGACTGTAATGGCTGCCACACCAACCCGGGGCGCGACGTGGTCACCGCGAAGATCCCCACGGAGCGGTTCCTCACGGGCGGCAACGTCTACAATGCGGCTCCCGGAGTCGACGCCCTGGTGAAGATCAAGCGCTCCATGAGCGCCAACCTGACGGGTGCCACCCACGGCATCATGAAGGACATGACCTACGAGCAGTTCAGGAAGATCATCGTCGACGGCATGTACACCCAGGGCCCGATCACCCGGCCGGTGGTCTACCCCATGGCGCAGATGTCCGAGGCGCTCCGGAAGATGAACGAGGACGACATCCGCGCCCTCTACGTCTACACCAAGAACCAGACCCCGCGCACGGGCCCGGCGGACAAGCAGACGCAGCACCCGGCTCGCTGGTGCGCCCAGGACGCCGACTGCGCCGCGACGGGCGGTGGCACGTGCAACCCCAATGGGGAGTGCGTGGGCACCCCCTGCACTCAGGACATCGAGTGCGGCGCCTGCCAGACCTGCAGCTCCAACGTGTGCGCGGCACCGGCGCCGAACTCCGCGTGCGTCGTGGGTGGTATCTAGAAGGGCTCCTGGATGAACCTCGTCGCTTCCACTGGCCGGACCTCTCCCGGGGCGAAGCTGCCTCACTCCCTGACGTGCCTGCTGACGGCCTGCCTGCTGGCGGCGTGCTCCTCGGACACTTCCGAGGATCCGCCGCTCCCGCAGCAGAACGTGGCCTGCGCGGATCTCCAGACGGGGCTCGAGGGGGGAGCGGTGCCGGCCACGCTGTCGGCGACGGGGCTCTTCCAGGACATCCGGACCCGGACTCTCGCGCCCACCGTGCGGGAGTTCGAGCCGGTGTACACGCTCTGGTCCGATGGGGCGGTGAAGACGCGCTACGTCCAGCTGCCGGACGGGTGCCCCATCGAGACCAGTGACATGGACCACTGGGTGCTCCCGGTGGGAGCGAAGCTCTGGAAGGACTTCACCGTCGACGGGAAGCTGCTGGAGACGCGGTTCATCGCTCGCTACGGGGCGGGGCCCAAGGACTTCATCCTCGCGGCCTATGCCTGGCGCGCGGATGGCTCGGACGCGGACTACGTCCAGTACGGCGTCGTCAACGCGCAGGGGACGGCGCACAGCATCCCGGCGGCGAAGAACTGCAAGACGTGCCACAGCTACCTGCCCGAGCAGGCGCTGGGCTTCAGCGCCCTGCAGCTCAACCACGACGGGCCCGGGGTGACGCTCGCGAAGCTGGCGGCGGAGGGGCGGCTGAGCACTGCGCCGGCGGTGCTGAAGGTGCCTGGGGATGCCGTCGCGTCCAAGGCGCTCGGCTACCTGCACGCCAACTGCGGCAACTGCCACAACGCCACGGGCATCGAGTTCAACAACCCGTTCTCCCTGAGGCTCTCGGTGAACGACGTGAACGTCGAGGACACCGCGGCCTGGAAGACGGGCCTGGACATGCCGGTGGAGAAGTTCGTCACGCCGGGCGTCACGAAGCGCATCGTCGCGGGCAACCCGGAGGGCAGCTGCATCGTGCATCGCATGACCATCCGCGGGACGACGGAGCAGATGCCGCCCATCGCCTCGAAGGCCATCGACGACACCGGCCTGGCGAGCATCCGAGCGTGGGTGGAGAGCCTGCGCTGAGCCGGGCCAGGCGGGCAGGGCCAGCCATCCGAGCAGGGGGGCGGTAGCCAGGCCTCGTGGACCCAGGGTGCGCCTTCCTGCGGGCAGGGCGGGTGATCAGCTTCAGCTGAAGCTCCCGCTCCGTCCGCGGAATGCCCATGAGTGTGACCGTCTCCGACGACCTGAGCCTGGTGCTCAACAACCGCGACCTGAACATGGTGACGTGGGAGCAGCGGGTGATGGCGGGAGCCCCGAAGCCGACGGCGTCGGAGGAGCTGCCGGACTTCCCCTCCGCGCGGTACGCGGAGTCGCTGGGGCTGAGGGGCCTCCGGATGGACCGGCCGGACCAGATCGCCCGGCTGTGGGATGAGGCGCTCTCCTTGGATCGGCCCGTGGTCATCGAGGCCTGCGTGGATCCCAATGTGCCCCCCTGCCGCCCCACATCAGCGTCGAGCAGGCGAAGAACTCCGCGCAGTCGCTGTCCATCAAGGGCGTGGTGGACAAGCTGACGCCCAAGAAGGACTGAGGGGGGGCAGCAGCCAGGCAGGGGAGCGGGGGCGAGGCCCCTCCTTCTACTGGCGGTGTGTCTCTTCCTTGAGTAGGAGGGAGTAAGCTTCGGAGCTGCTTCCTCCATGAGATTCCCTGCCTACGTCCTCTTGCCGATTCTGGGCGCCGTGGCGCTCGTGGCCGCCGTGCTGGGTTCCTGGCTGTGGCCCGCGCCGACCGTTCCTTCGTCGAGCATCGCGCCGCCACCGATGGTGATGCCCGTGGCCGTGGCGACACCGGAGCCCCCGCCGCCTGCCGTGCCCGCTCCGCCCAGGCCGGCACCCCGGCCCGTGGCCGTCAAGCCGCCGCCGCCGCCGGTGGAGCCGCCGCCGAGCATCCCGGTGATGCCCGCCTCGGAGCCCGTGGCGGTGGTGAACGTGCCTCCGCCGATGCAGCTGACGGACATGAGCCCGGAGGCTCGGGGTGAGCTCAAGAAGAAGTGGTCCTCCCTGAGGAATCGCGCGGCCGAGCTGGCGATGAAGGGCGTGGAGCAGCTGGAGCGCCAGCGGGAAGAGGCCCGGGCTCGGGGAGATCAGGCGGAGTTCGAGCGCCTGGACACGGCCATCCGCACGCACAAGGAGCGGGTGGAGCTGATGCGTGGAGCGAGGCCCGAGCTTCCCGCGACGGGCCCCGGCCCCGGACTTGCGCCGCCGGTCCAGGCCGGGCCGGCCGTGCAGTAGCGCTCTGGCTGGGGAGGAGCGGCCGGTTCCAGACCGCTCCTCCGCGCCAGCCCGGGGCGTGGGACTACCGCTTGAAGTGCGCCGCCACCACGCTGGCCACGCAGGCGGTGAGCTTCTTGCCCGTGGGGATGTGCAGGAACTCGTTGGGCCCGTGCGCGTTGGAGCCCGGCCCCAGCACGCCGGTGATGAGGAACTGCGCCTCCGGGAAGCGCTTGCCCAGCATCTCCATGAACGGGATGGTGCCGCCCTCGCCCATGGCCATGAAGGGCTTGCCGAAGAAGGCCTGGCTGGCCTCGGCGGTGGCCTTCTCCAGCCACGGCGCCAGCGCAGGCGCGTCCCAGCCCGCGCTGGCCTTCTCTCCCTCGAACGTCACCTTGGCGCCGTATGGCGGGTTGCTCTCCAGCGCCTCCTTGAGCGCCTTGGTGGCCGCCACCGGATCCAGCCGCGGGGGAATGCGCATGCTCAGCTTCAGCGAGGTGTACGGCCGCAGCACGTTGCCCGCGCTCCCCAGCGCCGGCAGCCCCTCCGCGCCGGTGATGGACAGCGCCGGCCGCCAGGTGCGGTTGAGGATCAGCTCCGTGCCGTCGTTCGTCACCGGCCGGGCGCCCGGCATCCACGGGAAGCGGTCGAACACCTCCTGGCCCAGCACCTTCGCCACCGCCTTGGCCTGCTCCATGCGGGCGGGGGGAGTCTGCACGTGCAGGCCCTCGACGCGCACGCGCCCGGTGGCCACGTCATCCACGCGGTCCAGCAGCTGGCGCAGGATGCGGAAAGAGGAGGGGACGATGCCGCTGGCGTCGCCCGAGTGCACGCCCTCCGAGAGGATGTCCACGCGCAGGTTGCCGGAGATGAGGCCGCGCAGGCTCGTCGTCATCCACAGCTGCTCGTAGTTGGCGCAGCCCGAGTCCAGGCACACCACCAGCGAGGGCTGGCCGATGCGCGGCGCCAGGGCCTCGATGTAGGCCGGCAAGTCGTACGAGCCGCTCTCCTCGCACGCCTCGATGAGCACCACGCAGCGGGCGTGGGACAGCTTCTGCTCCTTGAGCAGGCGGATGGCCGCCAGCGAGGCGAAGGCGGAGTAGCCGTCATCCGCGCCGCCACGGCCGAAGAGCTTGTCGCCCTCGCGCACCGGCTCCCAGGGGTTCAGGCCCTGGCGCCAGCCCGTCATCTCCGGCTGCTTGTCCAGGTGGCCGTAGAGCAGGACGGTGTCCTTCCCCTCGCCGGGGATGTCCATGTAGATGACCGGCGTGCGCGGCTCGCCCTTCTCGTTGTTCAGCCGCACCACCTCCACCTTGAGGCCGGGGATGTGGGCCGCCTGCGACTGGGCCCAGTCGGCGATGAGCTTCACCGCTTGCTCCATGTGGCCCTTCTTCGCCCAGTCCGGCTCGAACGCGGGGGACTTGTTGGGGATGCGGATGTAGCGCTCGAGCTGGGGGAGGATCTCCTTCTCCCAGATGCTCTCGGAGGATGACAGGGCAGTGGCGTTGTTCATGCGGCCTCTTCCACTACGTAACGCCGGTTGGATGCAAGACCGAGTTACGGCCCCGGGAGGCGGGGGCCTCTCCGGCTGGCCCCTCGATGACGCAGTACGAAATGGTGATCCGGAGACGTGCGCCATCGCGCGGGACAGCGTCGATGCGGTGATTCCGTTGGGGCTCAAATGGTTGAGGGCAGGAGCCCTATTCGCCTGGGGAGGTAAGGACGTGCTACAGGCGTCCTCGCTTTCGGGGAGGAGTCCTTATGCGCGAGTTCCGTGTTGGTCGACGTTGGGGCCTGCGAGCCGTGTGCGCGGCGGTGCTGCTGGGAGCTGGCGTGCTGAGCTGCGGCACGGAGGAGGAGCTGCCGCCTCCGGGGGATCAGGTGGCCCCCAGCCGCATCGACATCGTCGGAGGCATCACCGCCGGGGCCACCTTCTCCGGGCAGACGACGCTGGAGGCCGTCGCCGAGGACGAGTCCGGGCAGGTGGCCAAGGTGACGTTCTTCGTGTCCGGCGTGCCGGCGTGCACGGATGCAACGGCCAAGAGCTCGGGCTCCAGGTTCTCGTGCGACTGGGACTCTCGCAACACTCCGGAAGGTAACCATCAGCTCGTCGCCACGGCGCAGGATGCCGCGGGCAACCTCACCAGCTCCACGCCGATGCCTTTCAGCGTCGGCGTGAACGTGCCGCCCATCCTCTCCGCCGTGAGCGCGAACCCCACCGCCGTCAATGAGGGGCAGAACGTGGCCCTCTCGGTGACGGCGACGGATCAGGCGGGAGATGTGCTCACGTACACCTGGACGCAGGTGACTCCCGCCAGCCCCCTGGGCACCTTCACCAACGAAAACTCCGCGACGCCCACGTGGAAGGCGCCGCTGCTGTCCACGACGACGACGTTCACGCTGCGGGTGAAGGTCACCGACAACCGGGGCGGGACGTCTCAGCGCACGGTGGATCTGCAGGTGGCGAACGTGGCGTCCGCGAACCGGGCTCCCACGGTGGATGCCGCCATCTCCGCGCCGGGGACGGTGGTGGCCGGGAAGAACGCGGACCTGTCGATCGGGGCCACCGATCCGGATGGGGATCCGCTGACCTACTCGTGGAGGACGAGCCCCACGGCCAACGTGGGGACCTTCACCGGCACGAGCACGGCGGCCACGGGCTGGCGCTCTCCGGAGATCTCCCAGGACACCAGCTACACCCTGCAGGTCACCGTGTCCGACGGCGTGGCCTCCGTCACCCGCTCCGTCAGCGTGAGGGCCACGGTGCCCCGGTACTCCACGGACGTTCAAGCCATCTGGAACGACAAGTGCACCCGGTGCCACAGCGGCACCAGTCCCAGTGGGCGGCTGGATCTGTCGGCGTCGAGGTCCTACTCCAGCCTGATCAACGGAGCGACCAACAGCACGAGCTGCAGCACGCTCAGGCGCGTGGCGGCCACCCGGCCCGACAGCTCGCTGCTGATCCGGAAGATTACCGGGACGAGCTGTGGCGGCCGGATGCCGCAGGATGACACGCAGTACTTCGCCAACAACCCGGGCCTGGTGACGCTCATTCGCTCCTGGATCCTCGCGAACGCGCTCAACAACTGAGCGCCGCGTCAGCGCACCGTGGGGACGCGGCAGGCCGCGTGCCCCAGGATCTGGTCTCCCTCGCGGGTGGAGGTGGGTGTTGGCACCCATCCCCCCGCCAGCCGGGCATCCAGCATCTCATCCGCCGTTGGCTTGTGGTCCCACACGGAGACCCCGTTCACGCCGCCCAGTCAGGTGGTGTCGAACACCAGGAACACCTCCCGCCAGGGGAGGACCACGTCGTGCGTGAACTCGTCCTGGATGACGACGTCCGCCACGTCGCTCGGCGGCGTCTGCGCGAAGCCCCACCGGATGACGTCCTGGAGGATCGTCAGGTTCGCCAGCTCGGCCTTCAGTGCCGCCAGCCGCTCCGATGAGAGCCCCGCGCGGTCGATCAGCGTGGACATGGCTCCAGCCTACTCCTGTGGGTGCTTCAGCAGGTAGTCGCCGTACTCCTCGCGCAGCTTCGTCTTCAGGAACTTGCCCGTGGACGTGCGCGGGATCTGCTGCACGAAGAGGTACGCGTCCGGCAGCCAGTAGCTGGCGAAGTGCTTCTCCAGGTGCGCCGCCAGCTCCTCCTTCGTCGCGGACTTGCCTTGCTTGAACACCACCGCCGCCAGCGGGCGCTCGTCCCACTTCGGGTGCCGCCCCGCGAACACCGCCGCCTCGAGCACCGCCGGGTGCGCCATCAGCGCGTTCTCCAGCGCCACCGAGCTGATCCACTCTCCGCCCGACTTGATGACATCCTTGGAGCGATCGGTGATTCGCAGGTACCCGTCGGGATCGATCGTGACGACGTCTCCCGTCTTGAACCAGCCGTCCTTCGTGAAGCGGTCCTTGCCCTCGTCGCCGTAGTACGACGAGGCCACCCACGGCCCGCGCACCTCCAACTCGCCCATCGTCGAGCCGTCCCAGGGGAGCACCTGTCCCGTGTCGCTCACGTGGCGCTGCTCGACGAAGGGCAGCGGGAAGCCCTGCGAGGCGCGCACCGACAGCTTCGTCGCGTCGTCCGCGTCCGCGTGGTGCCGCTTGAGCCGCGCGAGCGTCCCCACCGGGTTGAGCTCGCTCATGCCCCACGCGTGCGTCACCACCAGGCCATGCCGCTTCCGGAAGCCGTCGATCATCGCCGGCGGCGCCGCCGATCCACCGATGGCCATGGTGCGCATCGCGCTGAGATCCCACCGCTTCGGCTCTTGATCCAGCAGCGCCAGGATGCCGATCCAGATGGTGGGCACTCCGCCCGCGACGGTCACCCGCTCCTGGGCCATCAGATCCAGCAGCGAGGTGGGATCCAGGTGCGGCCCGGGCATGACGATCTTCGCGCCCGTGGCCACCGCGTCGTAGGGCAGGCCCCAGGCCGCCGCGTGGAACATGGGCACCACGGGCAGCACCGTGTCCGCCTCGCACACGCCCAGCACGTCCGCCGTGCATGAGGCCAGCGTGTGCAGCACCGTGGAGCGGTGGCTGAAGAGGACGCCCTTGGGGTTGCCGGTGGTGCCGGAGGTGTAGCAGAGCATCGCCGCGGTGCGCTCCTCCAACTCCGGGAAGTCGAAGCTGTCCGCCTCGGGCGCCAGCAGCTGCTCGTAGTCGAGCCGGCCGCTCGGGACAGGCCCGTCATCCGGGACGACGATGACGCGCTCGATGGAGGGCACCGCGCCCGCGAACTTCTCGAACAGCGGCAGCAGCGAGCGGTCCACCACGATGACCCGGTCCTCGGCGTGACGGGCGATGTAGCCGAGGTCATTCGGGTGCAGGCGCAGGTTGAGCGTGTGGAGCACCGCGCCCATGGCCGGCACGGCGAAGTAGAGCTCCAGGTGCTGGTGGTGGTTCCAGCAGAGCGAGGCGACGCGGTCCCCCGGCTTCACCCCGAGCCGCTTCAGCGCCCCCGCGAGCCGACACGCGCGGCGATAGAAGTCCGCGTAGGTATAGCGGTGGAGCGAGCGGTCCGGTCGCCGGCTGACGATCTCGGAGCGTCCATAGAAGGTCCGCGCCCTCTCCAGGAAGTGGGTGAGGGTGAGCGGGAAATCCATCATCCGTCCGGCGAGCATGGCAGGGTCCCCCAGGTGAGCAAGGCCGCGATGGAGAGCGCCAGCGCGGTGGGGGGACATGTTACGGCTGCTGCCGCTCGTAGTGGTACGCGATCGTCCCGAAGGAGGCGCCAGAGGACCAGGTGCCGGTGATCCACAGGTCTCCGGCGGGCGTGTCGAAGCCCTCGACCTGGAGGGCCGAGAAGCCCGGCCTGACGGGCAGATGGACCACGCTCCACTGCTCGCCGTGCTTGCGCAGGACGTAGGACGTGCCGAGGGTGACCCACACGTCATTGCCATCCGGGCTGACCCAGATGTCCTGCACGGCCGGAGCCTGTCCGTGGAGCGCCGGGACGGCCAGCTCGGAGCGCCACCAGTCTCCTGGCATCCAGCGCAGCACCTCGGAGGCGGTGGCCGCGTAGAGGTGCTTCTCGTGGGGACCGGCGATGGCGACGAAGGGCTGGCTCGCGAGGCTCTGGGAGCGGGCCCAGGAGCCCCAGCGAGCGCGCTGCCGGAACACTCCGCGCTGGTGGCCATCGCTCCCCACCGCGAGCCGCGGCCCGGAGCTGTCTCCCCACAGGGCGGAGAGCCGATCCCGCGCGCCCATGCTCTCGGGCTCGTGCTGCCACATGGTCCCGGTCCACCGCAGCACGCCGTCGCCGCTGCTCGCCACCCAGGTGGCGTCAGGCCCGGTGTAGAGCGCCGGAGGTTCGATGGTGGTCCACCCGTTCGTCGCGTAGCCCACGGGCGCCCAGCTCCGTCCATCGAAGCGGAACACCGGCGAGGGGCAGTGCAGCAGCGGCTGCGCCGGGCCTCCGGCGAACGTCGCGGTGCCGAGCCAGCAAGGCCCCATGGCGGGGAGCTCGTTGATGGCCCAGACGTTGGTGGAGTCGGTGCCCTGGAGCCGGAAGGGCTGGAAGCCCGGCAGGTCCACGGTGCTCTCGGAGAAGTGGCCGTCGCTGAAGCGCACCACCTGCGCATCGGCCTGCGCCTCGGGCAGCGCGCGGGCCGCGAGGAAGATGTCGTCAGCGTTGCTGCCCCAGAGTCCCTGGAATTCGTAGGGACCGCTCAGGACATACTGGTGGCGCAGGCACAGGCCGGCGGCGCACTCGTCGACGCCGATCTCTTCCACGAGGGTTCCTGCCTCGGGCGGCCTCGCGTCTCCCGTCTGGATGTCCCCCGCGTCGGTCCGAGTGACGGGACCTCCGTCGGGCCCCGCGTCTGGACCGCCGTCGGGAGGGCCACCGTCAGGAGTGGGGCCAGCGTCGGGAGTGGGGCCAGCGTCGGGAACAGGGCCGGCGTCAGGGAAAGGACCCGCGTCGGGAACGGGCCCCGCATCGGGAGTGGGACCCGCATCGGGAATGGGACCCGCGTCGACGACAGTGCCTCCGTCTGGACCTGGAGGAGTGCCGCCATCCGTCCCGGCGTCACCGACAGGCGTGGTGCCACCATCCGTCCCGGCATCTTCGTCGTAGCAGTTCCCCTGCGTGACGCAGACGTCGTAGTAGGCCTCGTCGAAGTCGCGGCAGCTGGCGTAGGCCAGCACGAAGACCACGACGCCCAGTCCGGTGCGCTTGAGGACACTCGGAGTCACCATGGCAGCTCTCCCGCGAATCCGACGGAGACGTGGTCCTGGCCCACTGATACCTGTGGCTCCACCGAGTCCGAACCGCTGAACAGGTGCATGGCTCCCCCCGTGATCAACAGCGTCGTCCCCACGCTCAGGCCGATCCGCGCCACGGTCTGCTGGCTCTTGCCGGAGTCGCGGATCTGCGCGGCCTCTCGCGTCGAGCGCGTCGTGCCGTCGGTCAATTCCTTGTACTTCGCGTCCGAGCCCAGGAAGAAGAAGACCCCCGTCCCCAGCGCCACCCCTCCCGCGGCCACGGGGATCCACGCCCAGCGCCGTATCGAGTTCTCCTTGCGTGGCTCCCGGGTGCTCACCACGGTGGGCGCCGGAGCAAGCACAGGCCCCGGTGCCGGCGGCTCAGGGACAGGCTCGGGAGGGGGCGCCTCGACGACGGGCGCGGGAGCGGGGCCGGGCCCCGGAGGCGTCACGCGCGGGCCGGGAGCCGGTGCCTGGGGCGACGAGGTCCGCCCGAACTTCTTGTTGCCCGCCGTCACCAGCACCCTGGCCGCCCTCGACATCTCGTCGAGCAGCGCCTCGAAGCCCGCCACGCGCTTCGTATAGGTCCGCACGCGCTGGCCCGTGGTCGCGTCGAGCATGCGCAGGTTGAGCTGGAAGCGCTCCCCCGACACGCGGGCGACGTTGCCCGTCACCAGGCAGTCCACGCCCAGCGCGCTGGTCAGCTCGGTGACGCACTTGCCGCCGGTGCAGCCCATCAGCTGCCGCTGTCGGTCCAGGCCCAGCATCACGGTGAGATCCTGCGCGCTCACCACCTGGGCTCCCTGGTCCGAGAGCTCCTGCGCCAGGTGCTCGGCCAGGAACGAGGCCCGCTGCGCCTCCACGTCCACCACGGACAGGCTCGGGACGGCGAGCTTCAGTGGCTCCCCCCAGCACAGGGCGGGCAGCAGGCACAACCACCACCAGTGGCGCATGGGTCGGGCACGCTACCGCATCCCCCTGGTCGCGGAGAATAGGGGGCCGGCGAGTAGAGACTCCCCAACCTTCGGGCGTGGCTGTGGTGTAGTGGCCCGCGCCCATCCTGAATTCGGAGGAAGTGTGCTGCGACGTTCTGCCCGCTCGGTGCTCCTGCTTCTCGCGCTCGGAGGGAGCGCCCTCGCCGCGGACCCTGGCGGCCCCGCCTCGCCCGCGCTCCAGGGACTGGAGCCCCTCTATCCCGAGCTCGATGCGCTCTACCGCGATCTCCACCAGTCCCCGGAGCTCTCCACGCGCGAGGAGAACACCGCCGCGAAGATGGCCCAGCGCCTGCGAGCGCTCGGCTTCGAGGTGACGGAGAAGGTGGGTGGGCACGGCGTGGTGGGTCTGCTGCGCAACGGCAAGGGCCCCACGGTGATGGTGCGCACGGAGTTCGACGGGCTGCCGGTGGAGGAGAAGACGGGGCTGCCCTACGCCAGCAAGGTGACGGCCAGGGATCCCTCGGGGCAGACGGTGCCGGTGATGCATGCCTGCGGGCATGACGTGCACATGACGGCCTGGGTTGGCACCGCCACGCTCCTGGCCCGCTCCAAGGACCGGTGGCGGGGCACGCTGATGATGGTGGGCCAGCCGGCCGAGGAGTTCGGATCCGGTGCCCGGACCATGCTCGATGCGGGCCTGTTCAAGCGCTTCCCCAAGCCGGACTTCGCGCTGGCGGTGCACAACCTGGCCAGCGCCGCCTCCGGGACGGTGGAGCACGTGTCCGGCTTCGCCTTCGCCAGCGTGGACTCCGTGGACGTCACCCTCTACGGCAAGGGCGGGCACGGCGCCTATCCGCACACCACGGTGGATCCGGTGCTGCTCGCGGCCCGGACGGTGCTCTCGCTCCAGACGATCGTCAGCCGCGAGCGCAACCCGATGGAGCCCGCGGTGGTGACGGTGGGCTCCATCCATGGCGGCACCAAGCACAACATCATCCCCGATGAGGTGAAGCTGCAGATCACCGTGCGCAGCTACAAGCCCGAGGTCCGCAAGCAGATCCTCGACGCCATCGAGCGCATCGCGAAGGGCGAGTCCATCGCCGCGGGCTCGCCGCGTCCTCCCTCCGTGGCCGTCACCGAGGGCACCCCGGCCACCTACAACGATCCGGAGCTCCTGAAGCGGGTGCTGCCCGCGGTGGCCCGAGCGGTGGGCGCCGAGAACGTCCGCGAGGGCACGCCCACCATGGGCGGAGAGGACTTCTCCGAGTATGGCCGCGTGGGTGTGCCGTCGGTGATGTTCTGGATCGGCACGGTGGAGCCGAAGCGGCTGCAGGCGGCGCAGAAGGCGGGAGAGACGCTGCCCTCGCTCCACTCGGGCCTCTTCGCTCCGGATCGCGAGCGGACGATCCGCACCGGGGTGAGCACGCTGGTGAGCGCCTCCCTGGAGCTGCTCGGCAAGCCGTGAGCGGGGGAGGGCGGACGGGGCCCCGCCAGGCTGCTGCCAGCGCCGAGGCGGCGAGCAGGGGCTCGTTGCCGGAGCCAGGGAATGCCGCACCCTTCGTGGATAACCACACGAGGAGGATTCCATGGCCCAGAACGACGTCGAGACGCTCAATTCGTTCCTGCGCGGAGAGATCTCCGCCGTGGAGACCTACCGTCAGGCCCTCGGCAGCATCTCGGATGAGCGGCTGCGCTCGATGCTGGAGGCCTGCCAGAAGGACCACGAGCAGCGCGTCACGTCGATCCGGGAGCGCATCGAGAAGCTCGGGGGCACGCCCGCCGAGGGCTCGGGGCCCTGGGGCGTCTTCGCGAAGCTGATCGAGGGTGGGGCCAGCGTGCTCGGTGAGAAGGCGGCCATCCAGGCGCTCGAGGAAGGCGAGGACCACGGTCTGGCGGACTACAAGCGAGACCTGGAGCAGGTGCACGGAGATGCGCGCCGCTTCGTCCGCATGGAGCTGCTGCCCGCCCAGAAGCGCACCCACGAGCGGCTGAGCAAGCTCAAGCGGACGCTGCACTGACGTGGCGGGCCCTGTCATGGGGCCCGCTTCCATGACCGTGCTCGACTGCCAGCGCTGCGGCGCCTGCTGCTGCAACCCGGATGACAACCGCGCCGAGGGCTTCCGCTACGACGTGGAGGTCCAGGCCGACATCTGGCTCCTGCGGCGACCCCACCGTGACAGGGGTGCTCCCGACCACGGTATCGGTCGCAGTGCGAGCGCGTTACACTCCGCGTGCTGGAAAACCGGCCCGTTCCAGCCCCTGGGGGGACGCCCGCTCGAGGTCTGATCATGTTCGATATTCCTGGGTTCAGGCTGCTGAGCACCGTGCGGGAGACTGGTGGAAACATCCTCTTCCACGCCCTGCGTGAGGCCGATGGCCTGAGCTGCATCCTCAAGACACCGGTGGAGGTGTCGCCCGGGGCTCCGGAGCGCGAGCGCTACCGCCGGGAGTTCGGCATCCTGCAGCGGCTGAGGGATGCGCGCCGGGTGACGCGGGCCCATGCGTGCGAGCAGATCCAGGAGCGGCCCGTGCTCCTGCTGGAGAAGGTGGAGGGGCAGTCGCTCTCGGAGTCGGTGGGTCAGCCGCTGCCCATCCCCCAGTTCCTCGCGCTGGCCAGCGCCTTGGCCTCGGCCCTGGCGGAGATCCACCAGCGCGGCGTCATCCACAAGGACCTCAAGCCCTCCAACATCATCATCGAGCCGTCGGGCGAGCCGCGCCTCATCGACTTCGGCGCCGCCACCCTCCAGCAGATCGAGCACCTGGAGGCCGCGCCCGCCAATCAGATCGAAGGGACGCTGCCGTACATGTCCCCGGAGCAGACGGGGCGGATGAACCGGGTGGTGGACTACCGGACCGATTTCTACTCGCTCGGCGTGACGCTCTATGAGCTGCTCACGGGCATGCGGCCCTTCCGTGGGCGTGACGCGCTCGAGTGGTTCCACGCCCACATGACGCAGCGCCCGAAGCCGCCGGAGCAGCTCGTCTCGGGCATTCCGCCCGCCGTGTCGGCCATCGTCCTGAAGCTGCTGGCCAAGGTGGCCGAGGAGCGCTACCAGAGCGCCGAGGGGCTACGGGCCGACCTCGAGCAGTGCCGCGAGGGATTGCTCCGAGGCGCGCTCGAAGGGTTCCAGCCCGGGGCGCATGACACGCCCAACCGCTTCCAGCTGCCCCAGCGGCTCTACGGGCGGGAGGCGGACATCACCGCGCTGCTCGAGGGCTTCGAGCGGGTGGTCCATGTCCAGAAGCCGGAGCTGATCCTGATCAGCGGCTACTCCGGCATCGGCAAGTCCTCGGTGGTGCAAGAGCTGCTCAAGCCCGTGGTGCAGCGGCGAGGGCTCTTCCTGAGCGGCAAGTTCGATCAGTTCCAGCGGGACGTTCCCTACGCCACGCTGGCCCAGGCCATCCGGGAGCTGGTGCGGCACCTGCTGGCCAGCACCGACGAGGAGCTGGCCGCCTGGCGCCAGCGCCTGCTGCGCGCCTTCGAGGGCGAGGGACGCATCCTCGTGGACCTGGTGCCCCAGCTGGAGCTCGTCGTCGGCGCGCTCCCGGCGGGTCCGGAGCTGCCGCCGCCCGAGGCGCAGAACCGCTTCAACCGCGTGTTCCGCCGGTTCCTGTCGGTCTTCGCCACGGCGCAGCATCCGCTCGTGGTGTTCCTGGATGACTTGCAGTGGGCGGATCCCGCCAGCCTGGTGCTCGTGCACCACCTGCTGACCCAGCCGGAGCCGCCGCCGGTGCTGTGGATCGGCGCCTACCGGGACAACGAGGTGAGCCCCTCCCATGCGCTGGTGCCGGCCCTGGAGGGGATGCGCAAGGCCGGCGCGCGACTGACCGAGCTCCGGCTGGAGCCGCTGAGCCTGGAGCAGGTCCAGCAGCTCGTGGGCGATGCGCTGCCGGGGGCGAGCCGGGAGGTCATCGTCCCGCTCTCGGCGCTGAGCCACGAGAAGACGGGGGGCAATCCCTTCTTCCTCATCCAGTGGCTGGTGACGCTGTACCAGGAAGGCCTGCTGGCCCGTACTCCGGAAGCAGGGTGGCGGTGGGACGCCGAGCGCGTGCGAGCCCGGGGCTACTCCGACAACGTGGTCGACTTCCTGGCGGGACGGCTGCGCCAGCTCCCCTCCGCCACGCAGCGCACGCTCCGGCTGGCCGCCTGCGTGGGCAGCCGGTTCCCGCTGTCGATGGTGGGCACCCTCTCCGAGATGGGCGGGGTGGAGGAGGTGGAGCGGACCCTGGAGCCCGCGCTCCTGGAAGGCGTGCTGATGCGCGGCGGGCCGGAGGAGCTCCGCTTCCTCCACGATCGCCTCCAGCAGGCGGCCCAGGCGCTCGGCTCCGAGGAGGAGAGTCAGCGGACCCACCTCCACATCGGCCGGCTGTTGCTGCGGCAGCTCTCCTCGGAGCAGGCCCGCGAGAAGATCTTCGACGTGGTGAGCCAGCTCAACGCCGGCGCGAAGCTGATCGAGGAGCCCGCGGAGCGTCACCAGGTCGCTCGCCTGAACGCCGAGGCCGGCGCGAAGGCCATGGCCTCCGTCGCCTACCGTCCCGCCATCTCCTACTTCACCGCGGCCCTGGCGCTGGTCCCCGGCGATCCCTGGGAGACGGACCCGGAGCTGGCCTTCAAGGTGCAGCTCGAGCGGGGACGCTGCGAGCTCATGAGCGGCAACGCTCCGGAGTCCCGCCGCCTGATGGACGAGCTGCGGAAGCGGGCCCGCTCCCACGCGGATCTCGCGGCCGCCTCCTTCGTGATGAGCGAGGCCTTCATCGCCATGGGGCAGGCGGTGGAGTGCGTCACGTGCCTGCTGGAGTGTCTGGCCGTGCTGGGCCATCCCATGTCGGCCCACCCCTCCTGGGAGGAGGCCGTGGCCGCTCACCGGGAGATGAAGGCGCTGCTGGGGACGCGCTCCATCGCGAGCCTCGTCGAGCTGCCGCCCATGACGGATCCGGACGTGAAGGTGGTGATGGGCGTCCTCCAGGCGATGTACTCGGCGGCCTACTTCACCGACAAGAACCTGCTCCTCATCGTCCTGAGCAGGCTCTGCTCCCTGTCGATCCAGTACGGCTTCGCGCCGCCTTCCGTCATCGGCTTCAGCTGGATGGGGGTGATGAGCGGCTCGCTCTTCAAGCAGTACCGGGAGGGCGAGGCCTGGGGCGTGCTCGCCCGCGAGCTCCTCGACCGGTACGACCTGGCAGCCCTGCGGGGCCGGGTGCTCTTCAGCCTCCTGTACATCTTCGCCTGGACCCGGCCGCTCCCTGCCGTGCAGGAGATGGCCCTCAGCGCTCTCCACCACTCCCTTCAGGTGGGGGACTTCCTGTCGGCCCCGTACATCTGCTCCACGGTGGTCTCGAATCACCTCCTCATGGGGCACAACCTGGATGATCTCCACCAGGAGTCGATGATGCGCGCAGAGCTGCTGCGCAAGGCCGGGGTCACGGACCCGCAGGCCTTGTTCCTCATCTCCCTGCGCTACATCCAGCAGCTGCGTGGGCGCACGCGCTCCTTCGACACGCTGGACGGGGACTCGTTCGACGAGAAGGCCTTCGAGGCCTCGCTGACGGCCGCGCGCATGAGCGTGATGCTCGGCAGCTACTGGCTCACCAAGCTCAAGTCGCGCTTCATGTGCGGCGCGTATGCGCAGGCGCGCGAGGCGGCGCAGCGGGTGAAAGAGCTGCTGGAAGCCTTGACCGGCAACATCCAGATCCTGGACTACCACCTCTACCGCGCGCTGACCCTGGCGGCGTGCTTCGAGCGCGTGCCAGCGGAGGAGCAGGGGCGGCTCCTCGAGGACATCCAACGGCACCAGCAGCAGCTGGCGGAGTGGGCCGCGCTGTGCCCCGAGACCTTCCGTGGCCCCGAGCGGCTCGTCTCCGCGGAGCTGGCGCGGCTCACGGGGCGGCTCGACGAGGCGACGGGCGCCTACGAGGAGGCCTATCAGGCCGCTCGAGAGGGAGGCTTCACCCAGAACGTGGGGCTGGCCGCCGAGCTCGCGGCGAACTTCTGGCGCATGCGGAACGCGCCGGTCATCGCCATCAACTACGCGCGCGAGGCTCGCGAGGCCTACCTGAAGTGGGGGGCGTGGGGAAAGGTCCAGCACCTGGAGGCGCAGTGGCAGCGGATGGGGCCCGCGCGATCCGCGGGCGAGGCGTCCTCCACCAACACGGAGTCCACCCGCATCGACGCGCTCACGGTGGTGAAGGCCCAGCAGGCCATCTCCGGGGAGATCGTGCTCGAGCGGCTGGTGACCACGCTGATGCAGGTGGCGATCGAGAACGCGGGGGCCCAGCGGGGGGCCCTGCTCCTGCAGCAGGCAGGGACGCTCTCGGTGGCGGCCACCTCCGGTGCGGAGACGGGAGGCCCGAGCGGGCCGGAGGGGGAGGGGACCCGCGGCGAGCTGCCGTGGACGCTCCTGGCCTACGTGCGGCGCACGCACGAGCACGTGCTGATCGGAGATGCTTCCAAGCCCCACCCGTTCTCGGCGGACCCCTGGTTCCAGCGCGTCCAGGCGCGGTCGGTGCTCTGCCTGCCGCTGCTGCGCAAGGAGTCGTTCTACGGGGCGCTGTTCCTGGAGAACGATCTGGCGACCAATGCCTTCACGCCCGCGCGCCTGGCGCTGCTCAGCCAGCTGGCCGCGCAGGCCGCCATCTCCATCGAGAACGCGCGGCTGTACGGCGAGGTGCAGCGGGCGGAGACGGCCCTGCGCCGCGCCAACGATGAGCTGGAGCAGCGGGTGGCGGCGCGCACGCGTCAGCTCGAGGAGGCGCAGGCCCGGCTGGTGGACACGGCGCGGGAGGTGGGCATGGCGGAGGTGGCCTCCAACGTGCTCCACAACGTGGGCAACGTGCTCACCAGCGCCGTCATCAACCTGGAGATGATGCGCAAGCTGGTGGACTCCTCGCGGGTGGGCCGGTTGGGGCAGGTGACCGCGATGCTCCGGGAGCACCGGGCGCGGCTGGTGGACTTCCTCACCCAGGATCCGCGCGGCAGCCACCTGCCGGACTACCTCGAGGCCCTCTCCGAGGAGCTGCTGCGCGAGCAGCAGTCCCTGCGAGGAGACCTGCAGACGATGAGCCAGCATGTCGAGCACATCCGCTCCATCGTCCAGGTGCAGCAGGCCTACGCGAGCGCGGCGCTCCTGCGGGAGCAGTGCGATCTCTCCGTGCTCATCGGGGATGCGCTGCGGATCCAGGAGGCCGCGCTCGAGCGCCACGGTGTCACCATCACCCAGGAGCTGTCGAAGGTGCCCATGGTGCTGGTGGACAGGCACAAGGTGTTGCAGATCCTCATCAACCTGCTGAGCAACGCGAAGAACGCGCTGGGGGCGATGCCGGAGGGCCAGCGGAACGTGCGCGTGCGGCTGGGGGCCGAGGGGGGGATGGCTCGCATCCAGGTGGTGGACAATGGCACCGGGTTCGCGCCGGAGGTGCGTCCCCAGCTCTTCCGGCACGGCTTCACGACCCGCAAGGACGGGCACGGCTTCGGCCTGCACGCGAGCGCGCTGGCGGCGCAGATGCTGGGAGGACGCCTGACGCTGGAGAGCGAGGGCCCCGGTCGGGGGGCCACGGCGACGCTGGAGATTCCGCTGGGCTGAGCTCGCGGACGCTATGTCCTCGAGGCGCGAGCGTTACTCTCCGCATGACACGGATTCGCTCGCTGAGCCATGTCCTGCTGGCTGTCCTGGTGGCCTCCTGTGCGCATTCCGGAGGACGACCGTCACCCTCGAAGCTGCTGGAGGCCTCCACCCGGCCCCAGCAGGCGCAGCTCGTCCGGGCGATGAACCGCTTTGCCCTCGAGCTGTATCCATCCGCCCGAGGCCGTGAGCCCAATGCGGTCTTCTCTCCGGCGAGCATCTACTGGGCGCTCCTGTTGCTGGAGCCCGGGACTCGAGGCAGCTCCGCCTCGCAGCTCCAGCAGGGGATGCACCTTCCCTTCACCGGTGAGGCGCTCCACGCCGAGGCAGGCGAGATGATGCAGGCCCTGCGCACTCCCGCCAGCCATTCCGAGAGCACGTTGCGCGTCGCCAACGGACTCTTCGGCCGGGAGGGGTTCTCCTTTCGGAAGGAGTTCCTCTCCTTGCTCCGCGACAGGTACGCGGCGGAGTTCACCTCGTTGGACTTCGAGGAGGACAGCGCGGGCGCCCGCGAGCACATCAACCGCTGGGTGGCCGAGCAGACCCAGGGAAGGATCCCGGAGATCCTCGGCGAGGGCTCGCCTTCGGCGGATGCGGCCATGCTGCTGGTGAATGCCGTCTACTTCTTCGCGGGCTGGAGTGACGAGTTCTCCGTGGGAGCGACACGTCCGGAGGAGTTCTCGCTGCTGGAGGGCGGCAAGACCACCGTCCAGATGATGCGGAGTACCACCTGGCAGAGCTATGGCTCCTCGGGCCCGGTCAGGGTGCTGGAGATGGGCTACACCGGTTCTCCGGTCGTCTTCGACATCCTGCTGCCCAAGGATGTCGACGGACTGCCAGAGGTGGAGGCTCAGCTGACGCCGGAGCGGCTCGACGAATGGCTGGGTGGGCTCGAGTCGACGCGGGTGGACCTCTCGCTGCCGAGGTTCCGGGTGACCTCCGAGATTGCGTCCCTGAAAGGGTCCTTGCAGACACTGGGCCTGCGTGACGTGTTCCGTCCCCTGGTGGCGGATCTCTCCGGGATGGGAGGACGTCGGGGAGAGATCTTCGTGAGTGATGTCGTTCACAAGGCCTTCCTGGAGATCAACGAGAAGGGGACGGAAGCCGCGGCCGTTACGGCCGTCCAGACGACAATCGTCAGCCTGGGCCCTCCGCCTCCCGAGCCCATCGAGTTCCGGGTCGACCGTCCCTTCCTCTTCCTGCTCCGCGATAGCCGGACCCAGCAGATCCTGTTCATGGGCCGCGTCACTCGTCCCGAGGCTCCGCCGGCCCCTCCGAGTGATTATTGAGTCCCTGGGGCGCCTGGTCCGGCGCTGGGAGAACACGGGCCGATAGCGGGCAGCGGCACGTCCTGCTTGAATCCGGGGCATGGGACGGCCCGTGGCGGACGAGTACCGGCTGCGCTTGGAGGGGCGGGCGGAGCTGCTGGAAGCCGCCCGGCTCCGCTACCGCTCCCTGCTCGAGGGGCTGAGCGCCAAGGTCTGGGAGGAGCGCCTGCGCAAGGACCGGGCGCTGCTGCGCGAGACCGCGGAGGCCCAGGCCAAGGTGGACGAGGTGCTCACCGCCGCCCTCCGCCGTGCCCAGGCCGAGGGGTGGCCGTCAGCGAGCCCCACCGCCCAGCTCCTGCGAGACGTGCAGGGGCTTCGCGAGAAGCTGCTCCAGGCCGTCACCCAGCGGCTCCTGCGCAGCCCGACGGAGCCTCTTGCCGGGCTGCTGAGGGCGCTGGAGGAGCGGGCGCTGACCGCTCCGCGGGAGCTCACCGCGGAGCAGCGCTGGCCCATCGCCCTGGAGCTGCTACCGGACGAGCTGCCCCTGCTGCGGGAACTCGCCACCTTCGGAAGGCTCCTGGCCACCCTCTTCTCGAGACCCTTCGATCCCGAGGCCCGGCTACCGTTCCTCATCCAGGAGATCGGCGCGCTGCGCAGCCAGTGGTCCCCGGGCGAGGTGGCGCTGGGGCAGGCCTGGTCCCGGCTCGCGGGCGTGGACCGGACAGGCGGTCTGGTGAATGAGCTCCGCAAGCGGGCCGAGCAGCCTCCCCTCCATCCCCCGCGCAACGGCCCCGAGCACCTGCTGCATGCGGAGTACTGGCGCTCGGTGGCGCGCAAGCGCCTGGAGCTGCTGGTCCGCACACGGGTGCACCCCCTCGAGCCCAGTCCCGCCGAGAGCGTGAAGGTGGCCTGGTGGCTCTTCGCGCGCGAGTTCACCCCCGAGGCTCGGCTGCCGGCCTCGGAGGTGGCGACCGACGCGCGCGCCGGCCTCATCGAGCTGGCCCACGAGCTCTGGACCTTGCTGCGCCCGGACCGCGCCGAGGATCCACCCCGCCTGCCGGACACGGAGTGGGAGCGCCTGAGGGAGCGCGCCCGCAGGGCCGATCAGCTGAGCCAGGGCCGCGACGCCGAGCGGATCCGCCAGGTGCTGCGGACCTTCATCTGGAAGCGCTCGATGGGCAACTCCGTCATGCGGGGCTGGCAGGAGTCCTCCAGCCTGGAGTCCCTCGTCGAGCAGGCCTGGAGTTTCGACCAGTAGGGAACTGGACAATCCAAGTCCTCGAAGTTGCATGGGTTTTTCAAAGACGAAACTTCCGGCGGCGGATTCTCGATAATCAAGACCGAGGGGAGACCTGGGGGCCCGATTGGCCGGGCACCTGGGGAAGTTCTCCACTCTCGCAACAATCTCACGTTCTGCCCCCGTTGCTCCCCGACCGGCGACGAGGGCAGTTCTTTTTGCGGGCCACGGTGCGCCGGAGCGCGCCGGCCGGGGCTACTTCTTCCTGCTCACCCGGGGCGGAATCGTCAGGCGCGCCAGCAGCAGCGCGGCCAGCGCGTTGCCGGCGAACCAGATCACCGTGTACGCGGGGGGAATCAGCGCGAGGCTGCCCCCGGCGAGCGCCTTGCCCACCAGGTAGCCGCTGAAGCCCACCGCGAGCCCCGCCGCGAACCGCCGCAGCAGCGTCACCGGCCCGGAGAGGATGGCGATGAGCATCGGGAGCGCCGCGCTCAGCCCCACCGGCTGGGCCAGGGGCACGGAGACGAAGCGGTGCCACTCGGGCATGGGCAGTTGCAGCAGGTCGAACACGCCGCCGGAGTGCCCCGTCCACCGGAACACGAACACGCCCAGCGTCGCGACCAGGAACGGCAGCAGGAAGAGCGGGTGGAACAGGACGTTGAACAGGCCCGGCCGCGTCTGGGCTCCCATGGTCACCAGCGCGAGCACCAGCAGCACCAGCCCGAACACTGGCGGCTTCCAGTCCAGGCGAGGCGACACGGCGGCGGTCGTCGCGGGGGTGGGGGCGTCCTTCGCGGCCGGCTGAGAGGCGGCCGCCGTCGGAGCGGTGAGCTCGGTGTCCTCGCCCTCATCCGCGAGCTGCAGCGACTGGAGCGTGGACGGGAGCTGCGCCGAGGAGAGGTTCGCGGAGGCCTGGTCCAGCAGCGCGTACGGGAAGCGGATGGCGCCGCTCACCCGGCCCTGGGGATCCACCTCCAGCTTCGCGCCCTCGAGGGAGTCTCGCAGCGTGCGCAGCTCGGCCTTCGGGAGGATGGACAGCTGGAGCACGGCCGTCTTGCGGAGCATCTCCAGCGTCGCGTGCAGGGCCTCTCCCTGCTCCTTGCTCCCGGTGAGCGCCACCGCGCGCAGCCCGAGGCCATCGGCCTCCGCGTCCAGGGCGCCCACGGCGGACTGCATCCGGAGCTCTTCGTTGCCCTGGGAGGACAGGCGCGAGCCGGACGTCACCCCGCCCAGCAGCGCGTGCGTCCAGCCCACCTCGTCGATGGCCTTCACGATGGGGCTGCCGTTCTCCAGGCCCCGGCCCTCGCGCTTGCGCTCGAGCGCCCGCTTCAGCTCCGCGCGACGGCCCATCAGCAGGTACTTGCCGTCCAACGCCACGCTGGCCGAGCGCGACTGGACCGCCGCGGGCACGCCCTCCAGCTCGGTGAGGGTGTAGCCCTCGGACTGGAGGAAGGCGCCCAGCTTGCCCCAGTCGAAGCGGCCGCGGACCACCAGGAGCCTGTCCGCCAGGGCCACCGCGTCCACGTCCTTGCTCAGGTCGATGCCCGTCTTGTCGTAGAACTCGCGCCCGTCCTTCGCCATCCGCTGGCGAGACTCCTCCGGGAGCGGGAACTTCGCCTCCGTCGCCTGGAGGATGAGCAGCTCCTGGGCGTCCGGCCGGAAGTAGGCCAGCAGCTTGGGGTCCTTGGGGATGAGCCGTGCGGCGAACGCTCCAGGGAGGAAGCGGTCGAGGTAGCCGAAGTGGTACGCCGCGCCGGCCCCCGCGGCCAGCAGAACGACGAACACCAGCAGCTTCTTCATGTCGACGGCTCCTATGGGTGGTGCTCGAGACACCCCATGAAGGGGGCGACCCGGCCTCGAGAACCGAGTCTGTCACCCAGCTTACGCTGGGAGGGGTGAGCGATTGCAGGCCTCGGAAGTCCCTGAAAGTGGACGGTTTTTTGCTCGGGGGCAACTTCCCACCTGACGGGCGGCGAGCGGTACGTATCATCCGCCCTCGTGCCCCATCCTCTCGCTGGCAAGCCCCCGCCCGATTCCCTCCTCATCCACCCCGAGACGCTGCGCGCGCAGTACTACTCGGAGCAGCCGGACGTCCGGGAGGCCGAGCAGCGCGTGGCCTTCGGCACCTCCGGCCACCGAGGCTCGGCCGCCCGCCGCAGCTTCAACGAGGCGCACATCCTCGCGGTGACGCAGGCCGTCTGTGAGTACCGCAAGCAGGAGCGCATCGACGGTCCGCTCTTCCTGGGCATGGACACGCACGCGCTCTCGCAGCCGGCTCAGCGCACGGCGCTCGAGGTGCTGGCCGCCAACGGGGTGGAGGTGCGCTACACGGACGGCGCCACGCCCACGCCCGTCATCTCCCACGCCATCCTCACCTACAACCGGGGACGCACCAGCGGGCTGTCGGACGGCGTGGTCATCACCCCCTCGCACAATCCGCCCGAGGACGGCGGCATCAAGTACAACCCGCCCAACGGCGGCCCCGCGGACACGAAGATCACCGCGTGGATCGAGAAGCGCGCCAATGAGCTGCTCGGCTCCGGCAACGCCGGCGTGGCGCGCGTGCCGTACGAGAAGGCCCGGACCACCTCCTCGGTCCGCACCCACGACTTCATCACGCCGTACGTCGCGGATCTGGCCCAGGTGGTGGACCTGGAGGTGATCCGCGGGGCGAAGCTGTCCATCGGCGCCGATCCGCTGGGCGGCTCGAACCTGGACTACTGGCAGCCCATCGCGGAGCGCTACGGGCTGAAGCTCGAGGTGGTCAACAAGACGGTGGACCCCACCTTCCGCTTCATGCCGCTGGACCATGACGGGAAGATCCGCATGGACTGCTCGTCGCCGTACGCGATGGCGAACCTGGTGGCGCTCAAGGATCGCTACGACATCGCCTTCGGCAACGACACGGACTCGGACCGGCACGGCATCGTCACGCGCAGCGTGGGGTTGATGAACCCCAACCACTACCTGGCGGTGGCCATCTCGTATCTCTTCGGCAACCGGCCCGGCTGGAAGCCGGACACGGCGGTGGGCAAGACGCTGGTGAGCAGCAGCATGATCGACCGAGTGGCCCAGAGCCTGGGCCGCCGCGTCATCGAGGTGCCGGTGGGCTTCAAGTGGTTCGTGGACGGCCTGCTGGACGGCTCGCTGGGCTTCGGCGGCGAGGAGAGCGCGGGCGCCTCGTTCCTCCGCCGGGACGGCACGGTGTGGTCCACGGACAAGGACGGCATGATCCTGGATCTGCTCGCGGTGGAGATCCTCGCGCGCACCGGGAAGGATCCCGGCGCGCACTACATGGACCTCACGGCGAGGTTCGGCTCGCCGAAGTACACGCGCATCGATCAGCCGGCCACGTCGGCGCAGAAGGCCGTGCTCAAGAAGCTCTCTCCGGAGGCCGTCAAGGCCACCACGCTGGCCGGAGAGCCCATCCTCCAGCGCCTCACCCGAGCGCCGGGCAACAACGCCGAGATCGGCGGGCTCAAGGTGGTGGCGGCCAACGGCTGGTTCGCGGCGCGGCCCTCCGGCACCGAGGACGTCTACAAGATCTACGCGGAGAGCTTCCGAGACCAGGCGCACCTGGACGCCCTGGTGGAGGAGGCGCGCGTCATCGTCGGCGAGGCGTTCTCGCGCGCGTAGGAGCCTTGGCCATGACCATCACGGTTCGTCCCGCCAGGTCCTCGGACGCGGAGGCCCTGGGCCGCATGGGGGCGGCGCTCGTCCGGCAGCACCACGACTTCGACCGGGAGCGCTTCATGCTGCCGGAGGACGTCGAGGACGGGTACCGCTGGTGGCTCGGCAAGGAGCTGAAGGCGAAGGAGGCCGTGGTGCTCGTGGCGGAGCGCGACGGCGAGGTGGTCGGCTACGTGTACGGCCGCGTGGAGGCGCGCGACTGGGCCACGCTGAGGGACCGCTGTGGGGGCTTCCACGACATCTGGGTGGACGAGAAGGCGCGCGGCTCGGGCGCGGGCCGGATGCTGGCCGAGGCGCTCGTGCGACGCTTCGCCGAGCTGGGCGTGCCGAGAGTCATCCTCATGAGCGCCACGAAGAACGAGGGGGCACAGCGCTTCTTCGCGAAGCTCGGCTGGCGCCCCACCATGGTGGAGATGACGCGGGAGACGTCGGGCTCCGAGTCCTGAGCTGCTTCAGGGAAGGCCGCTCAGACACAATCTTCCCCCACCGTTGCTGCTCCCGGCAATGAACGCGCGACGCACACACCGCGCCCAAGCCCCCACCACCTGCCGGGAAGGTGCCCGTGTCGGGCGAGAACGCCAGCAACTGGTCTGCTTGTCATACCAGTTCGCAACAAGTCGGACCGACAGGGAGGCCCCCGGTCCACGAGCAAGGGGGCGCCACCGCGTGTCCCACTTCGAGCCGGAACGCTCTCGCGGCCCCGCCCGCTCCGCTCCCCGTTGGCGAGGGGCAGGAGGATTCCCGCGGCTCCGAATCCATTGCGGCCCCACCTGCCTTTCGTTCCTCCACCGGCGGTGTTCCTGGCAGCTTCTGTTCCGCGCCCACCCAGATGCTTGCCTGGGCACCTCCTTCCTTCTCGGCAGTCTCGACAGCGGACGCCGGAGGTTCACCTGTCCCGTGCCCGGATGCTTCCACTGCCGAGGAAAGGGAGCCTGTCCACAGTGAGAGCCAGGCCGCTCTGCCGGTGGCCCCGGGAGCGTCCTGAGTGGCTGGTGCCGGCGACGCGCTAGGAGAGGGGACTTGCCAGCACTCAGGTGGGCGCCTCGGGTTGGAGGCGACGGCCCCCTCCTGTCCACGACACTGGCCGGGCCTACGTCTCCTGCTCCAGCCCCTCCTCATCATCATCGGGCGAGGTGCGTGGCAGGATGAGCTCGAACCGGGCTCCCAGGCCGGGCCCGTCGCTGTGCGCCTCGATGCGGCCGCCGAGCGCCTGCGCGCTCAGCGCGGAGCTGTGCAGCCCGAAGCCGTGGCCCTTGGCGCGTGTGGTGAACCCGTGGGTGAACAGTTTGGGCTTCACGCTCGCGTCGAAGCCGATACCGTTGTCGCTCACGGACACCGAGGTGTAGCCCGCCTCCTGGCGCACTGTCAGCGTGATGCGCGGCTGCGGGTTGTCTGGCAGCTCTCGCACCGCGTTCTTCGCGTTGGAGATGAAGTTCACCAGGATCTGCACGATGACGTGCCGATCGTAGTACTCCGGCTGCTCTTCCCCGTACTCGCGGTGGAAGATCTGGTCGAAGTGATCTCCGATGGCGCACAGCCGGAGCGCGTCCTCCGCGAGCTCCCTCAGCAGCGCCTTCTCGCTCAGCCGGATCCGGGCCCGCGCGTAGTTCTGCTGGGTGGTGATGACGCTGGTGGCGTGATCGATCTTCGTGCCCATCGCGGCGCACTCATCCAGCAGCAGCTGCCGCTCCTCGCTCAGCCGCGCGTGGAGCTTGCCGAGGAACTCGGGCACCTGCCGGCCCCGCTCATCCTGGGTGAGGAACACGCCCAGCTCCTCGGGCGGGCGATCGAGCAGGGCGGCGGCCCGGCCCAGCGAGGCGATGGGCAGGCCCTGGATGCGCTCGCGCAGCACCGTGCTGCTCACCGTGATGCCCGTGAGCGCGTTGCCCAGGTTGTGGAGGATGCTGTTGGCGATCTCCGCCATGCCGGCATGCCGGGCGCGGTCCAGCATCTCGCGCTGGGCGGCGTTGAGCTGCTCGGTGCGCTCGGCCACGCGCTGCTCCAGCTCCTCGTTGGCCCGCTGGAGCGCCGCCTCCGCGCGCTTGCGATCCGTGATGTCCGTGGACACGCCGCACAGCCCCTGGATGCGCCCGTCCACCCCCCGCATGGGGAACTTCGCGGAGAGGAAGGTGTGCAGCCCGTCCCGGTACGGGATCTGCTCCTCGAACTGGAGCGTGGCCCCCGTGGTGAGCACCCGCTGGTCGTTCTCCATCACGGCTCGGGCGATCTCGGCCGGGAGCAGGTCGGAGTCCTTCCTGCCGAGGAGCTTCGCGCGCGGCTGGCCGAAGAAGGACTCGATGCGGCCGTTGACCATCAGGTAGCGGCCGTCGCGATCCTTGATGTAGATGGCGGCCGGCGAGTGGTCGATGAAGTCCTGCAGGTGCTGCCGGGTGGTGGAGACCTCGCGGCGGGACACTTCGTGGGCGTGGCTCTGCTCGGCCAGGTGATGGTGCACGCGCGCGTTGTCCAGGGCGACGGCGGCTTGCGCGGCGAGGATCTCGATCACGTGCAGCCGGGGGCCCTCGAAGGCCTGCGTCACCTGGGAGTGCTCCAGGTAGAGCATTCCGTGCTGCACCCCGCGGTGGGTGAGGGGCATGCACAGCACCGAGCGCAGGCCGCGCCCCCGCACCACCGGATCATCGCAGTAGGGGGGCTGTCGGTGGGCGTCCGCCAGGATGATGGGCTCCAGCGTGCGGCGCGCGCCGTGGATCACCGTGGACGGCAGCTCTCCCAGGGGGCGGTTCTCTCCCTCGCTCTGGCAGGCAATCACCCACCCCCTGCCCTCCAGGAATCCCAGCAGCGCCCCATACGGGACCCCCGAGAACTCCTGGAGGGTGCGGAGAAGTGTGCGCTGGAGCTCCGGCAGGGAGAACTCGCTCGAGATGGCGCGGATGGCCTTGGAGAGCGAGGGGAGATCGACCGGAGGAGGAGAGGAGCTCATGCGCTCTTCGAGCAGGGGGATCAGACCTTGTAGAGCAGGTCCATGTACTTCTTGAGCAGATCGCTCAGCAGCCCACGGAAGGGCACGGTGGCGGCCATGCCGTAGACAGGCGCCATCGTACCCTTTTCTCCTGGATTCGCCCGGACATGGTCCACCGCGGCCCGGAGATCAGCCAGGAACTGCTCCGCCACTCCCGGTTGGGTATGACGCAGCGTGACACAGAGATGTACCGCGGACGGCTTGTGCAGGCCGTTGAGGTTCCACCCCTGCCCGCTCAGTCGCTCCATGACCTGGTAGATGTCCACCGTGCTGGAGCCGAAGGCGATGACGAACAGCGGATCGCCCAGCACGTGCAGCTCGGGGATGGCCCGGATGCCGCGCTTGATGACGTCCGCCGTCTCCAGGATCGCTCGGGTGGCCTCCAGGTAGCCTTGCTCGCCCATGGACACCAGGGTGGCCCAGGCCGCCGCGATGAGCCCTCCGGGCCGGCTGCCCGAGAAGGTGGGTGAGAAGTAGATGCCGCCCGGCCACTCGGTGGCGGTGAAGTACTGGTGCGCGCGCAGCTCCGTCCCCCGGTACAGCACCACGGAGGTGCCCTTGGCCGCGTAGCCGAACTTGTGCGTGTCCGCCGACATGCTCGTCACCCCCGGCAGCCGGAAGTCGAACAGCGGCACCGGGTAGCCCAGCTTCTTCGCCCACGGCAGCACGAAGCCGCCCAGGCACGCGTCCGTGTGGAAGCCGATGCCCCGCTTGCGCGCCAGCTCCGACAGCTCCTCGATGGGATCGATCACCCCGTGAGGGAAGGACGGCGCCGAGCCGATGATGACGATGGTGTTGCGGGTGAGGGCCTTGCGCATGGCCGCCACGTCCGCGCGGTAGTCCGCGCCCACCGGCACCCGCACCATCTTGATGCCGAAGTAGTGCGCCGCCTTGTCGAAGGCCGGGTGCGCGCTGACGGGCGCCACCATCTCCGGCCGGGTGATGCCCTTGGTGGCATGCGCCCAGTCCCGGTACGTCTTCATCGCCAGCATGATGCTCTCCGTGCCGCCGGAGGAGAGCGAGCCGCAGAGGTGCTCATCGGGAGGCCTGCCCAGGTTGGCCTCGGCGGCGCCCAGCATGTTCGCCGTCATGGAGACCACCTCGGCCTCGAACTTGGTCGCGCTGGGCCAGAGGTCCGCGTGCAGCGGGTTGCTCTGCGAGTGGAGCGCGTACACGCGGTTGACGAAGGCGATGTGGTCCTCCGCCCCGTGGTACACCGCGCCCGAGACGCGCCCCTCCTTCCACCGCCCCTCCTCGTGGGCATGGAGCTGCTCCAGCTCCTGGAGGATCTCCTCCCGCGAGCGCCCCTGGGCCGGCAGCCGATCGAAGGTGGGCACCTTCTCCTTGTAGGGCTTGAGGCTGCCCTCCAGCTCGGAGAGCATGGAGCCGGTCTCCTGGTCCAGCCGGTCGCGCACCAGGGGAATGGCCTTGAGGTATCGCTCCGCCTTCGCGACGAGCCGCGGGGGGAGCTTGGACAGCAGGTGGAGATCAGGGAGCGCCATGGCTTGCTTTCCTAATTCGGGCCGCCGCGCCTGGCTCAGGCTTCGCCGCGGGTCCGGTTGAGTCGTGCGTAGACGGACTTGTGGGTCTTGTAGAGGTAGAGGAACTCCCGGAACAGCTCGTCATAGAGCCCGCGGTTCCTCGTGTCGGGCTCGTAGGTTCGGGCCACGGGGACGAGCGCCGGAATCTCGTCCACCGTGAGGTGGCCCAGCGCCAGCGCCGCCTGGAAGGCCGCGCCCCGGGCGTTGGCCATCACCGGCTCGTCCACCTGCTGGATGGTGCGGCCCAGGATGTCCGCGTAGATCTGGCACCACAGCCTGGAGCGCGCCCCGCCGCCGATGATGCGGATGGACTCCAGCTTCCGGCCGACGAACTGCTCCACGTAGCCGAGCAGCCACCGGGAGTTGTAGGCCACGCCCTCCAGCACCGCGCGCACCAGGTGCCCGCGGGTCGTCTGGAGCGACTGGTTGAAGAACCCGCCGCGCGCCAGCCTGTCCTCCACCGGCGAGCGCTCGCCGTTGAGCCACGGCAGGAAGATGAGCCGGTCGCTGCCGGCGGGGACGCGCTCTGCGGCCCGCTCGAAGCTCGCGTAGATCTCCTGGGAGGAGGCGGGGGCGACGTTGGGAGGGCTCTCGTGGAGCAGGTTCTTGAGGGTGACCAGGCAGATGCCAGCGGACTCCTGCTCGTTCACCAGCAGGTAGCGGCCCGGCAGCCCGGAGGGCAGGGTGCCCATCTGGTGCAGCAGATCCGCCTTCTTGTAGGGCACGTGGCAGCTCAGCCACGAGGAGGTGCCGACGCACAGGTGGGGCTCGAAGTCCCGCACGGCGCCCGAGCCCACGGCGGCCGCGAGGATGTCCGGCATGCCGCTCACCACCTGGACGTGCTCGCCCAGCCCCAGGTCGCGCACGGCCCGGGGGCTCAGCGGGCCAATCACCGAGGCGGCGGGCACCAGGTCCGGCAGCTTCTCGCGGTGCATCCCCGTCATCTTCAGCAGGCGCTCGTCGTAGCTGATCTTGCTCACCGCCCGGTTGTCCGTCACCCAGTGCAGGGCGATGGAGTCGTACGAGGCGGTGAAGCGGCCCGACAGGCGCAGGTTGAGCCAGTCCTTCGGCTCGAGGAACTTGTAGGCGTGGCGGTACACCTCCGGGCGCTCGTGCTGGAGGAAGAGGATGTGCCCCAGCGGATCCTTGCCGGAGATGCTGGGCGCGCCGCCCGTGAGGCGCACCCAGTGCATCAGCTTGCCCAGCCCGTAGCCCTCGATGGAGACGAAGCCCTGGGTGAGCCGCCGGATGTGGCTGGCCCCGCGCGAGTCCATCCAGAGGATGGCGGGGTGCAGGGGCTGCCCCTGCTCGTCCACGGCCACGGTGCCGGACCACTGCGAGCTGACGTTGACGCCGACGATGTCTCGCGGCTGGACGACGCCCTGCTCGAGCAGCCGCCGCGTGGCCCGGATGATGGCGGACCACCAGCTCTCGGGATCCTGCTCGGCGCCCCCCTCGGGGAGCAGGGCGAGCGGGATCGGCTCCTCATCCCCCGCCAGGATGGCGCCTCGGATGGTGATGAGGGCCAGCTTGACGGCCGAGGTCCCCAGATCGATTGACAGGATGGATGGGTTGCCGGCGGTTGACACCATGTCCCTCGTAGCCGGTGGCGCGTGGGAGAGGCCACGGCCGCCGCAATCTACGAGTCGCGGGGCGCGCAAGCTACCGGGAAGGGCTTTCCCTGAGGGGATCCCCGCCAGGGAGCGTCGCCGCGTGGAGACGCTCCCCGGCCGGGCCGGGCCACCGGGTGGGGGCTGGCCCCCGGCCTGCTACGGCTCGCGGAAGATCATCAGGCCGCGCGACGTGTCCACCACGTAGACATAGCCATCACCGGGCACGCGCATGCCGATGGCGCCGATGTAGAGGCCGCCGCTCAGGCCCAGGTCCCCGTCCCGGTACGTGTTGGCGTAGGCGATCTCCTTGATCTGGGTGGGGTTGGACACGTCCAGCACGCGCACGCCCTCGGCGTACCAGGCCACGTACAGCCGCTTGCCCTTGAGGATCATGTTGTGGATGGAGGTCTGCGGCCGCATCGCGTACTCGCCGATCTTCACGATGCGGGCCGGGTCGCTGACGTCCAGCACGCGCAGGTGGGCGTTGTTGGCCTCGCCGCCCTCGAAGGCGAGGGTCTTCCCCGCGAAGGTGCCCACGGCGTTGGCGTGGGTGGGGTTGTAGATGTGCGTGTCATACGTGTACGAGCCGAGCGGCTGGGGGTTGGCCCCGTCCGTCACGTCCACCACGTAGAACCCCTGGCCCATCTGGTTGATGTAGAGCCGGTTCTGGTACGCGAACGCGTCGTGCGGGTAGCCGAGCCCGTTGTTGTCCGTGGGCACCGTGTAGCGGTTGAGCAGCACCGGCTCCAACGGGTTGCTCACGTCGAAGATGAGCACCTGGTTGGCGCCCGCGGCCTGGGCGTACATCCGGTCCCCATCGATATAGATGGTGTGCACGTCGAAGGTGTCGCCCGGCACGCTGCGCACCAGCTGCGGATCGGCGGGGTTGGTGATGTCGTAGACGATGACGCCGTGCTTGCCGCTGCCCACGTAGAGGGCGTTGCCCTTGGCCCACACGGAGTTCCAGTAGGTGTCACCCGCCAGCGTCACCTGCTTCTTGAAGACGGGATGCGCCGGGTCGCTGACGTCGAAGACGGTGAGGCCGCCATTGGGGATGCGGGTCCCCAGGTTGATGGACACCACGTAGGCGTGCTGCTTGATGACGTAGACGTCCACGGGGAAGCCCAGGCTCACCGCGGTCTCCGAGACGAGCTCGATGCCCGAGAGCTCCGGCTCCTGGACGCGCTGCAGGCGCGAGGCATCGAAGGTGCCATGCGAGCGCCGTGCCCCATCGTTGACGCACTGCTGGTAGCACCCGGTGAAGTTCTGCGCGTTCTGGGCCTGGCACCCCATGAAGACCTGGAGCGTGCTGCCGCCGTCCGTCAGGGTGCGCTTGCCGGCCACATAGAAGGTCTGGCCGTCCACCTGCTTCTGGATCACGGGCAGGCTGTTGACGTACTCGGGCCCGCCCGAGCTCGAGACCTGGAAGGCCTGGTAGCCGAAGCCGAAGAAGGTGGTGGCGGTGCTCGAGCGCGTGCGCGCGCCGTAGATGCCATCCGGTGACACCTGCGAGAGCGTGTTCCGGTTGCAGGCCGACAGATCGAACGCCTCCCTGCTGCCGCAGGGGATGGGGGTGCCCGCGTCATCCGTGAAGCGGCTGAGGCAGGGGGCCAGGTGGCCGGTGTCGATGTGGTCGCCAAGCTCCTGCAGGGGGACGTAGTTGCCGTCCCACTCGTAGCCCCCATCCGGGATGCCCGAGTCGGGGATGCCCGAGTCGGGGATGCCCGAGTCGGGGATACCGGAGTCCGGGAGTCCGGAGTCCGGGAGTCCGGAGTCAGGGGTTCCGGGATCGGGTATCTCCTGAGGGTCGTCCTTGCAGCCCAGCCCCAGGGCGGACATGAGCAGGACGGCGAGTGCAAATCTGAGCGGCTTCATCATGGTGTGGGCGTTCCCTCGTAGGCGGGAGCTCCGGCCAGGTCCCGCGATCGCGTTCATGCAAGAGGCAAGTGAACGACCAGGGGCAGTGAACATATCGACTTCTTTTTCCCCGAGGCGATCGGGTGTAGGTGCTGGCCGCGATGGCCTCCGCCTCCCACCGCGTCCGCACCCTTCCGGCGCTCCTGAGCCTCCTCCTCCATGCCGTGGTGGCGGTGCTCGTGCTGCGAGCCCTGCCTCAGGGGTTCTCCGGCGGCCACCTGCGCTTCTGGTCCAACACGGCCATCCCCGTGCTGATGGGGCTCGTCAGTGTCCTGGGGCTGGTGGGCTTCCGCAGGCCCACGCTCTTCACCGGCATCCTCTGGAGCCTCGCCGGGCTGTGGCTGGCGGGGGGCGTCGTGGCCAGCCTCCTCTTTCCCCGGAGCCTGCCGCTGGCCTGGCTGGGGGGTGTGGGGGGGGCGGTCGTCCTGGGGGGGCTGGCGCGGCTGGCGTGGCGTCACTCGTGGCTTCGGGTGGGAGGGCTGCTCCTGCTCGGTGTGGTGCCCGGCGCCATCCTGAGCCTGGCGCAGCGCGCTCCGGCCTCGTCCACGCGCCCGCTCAACGCGGATATCCCGGTGGTGATGGAGGGCGGCTGGGCGGGTGGGGGGCCTACATGGAAGAGCTCCAACGGAAGGGTGAGCACCTCGCTCGATGAGGCCCGGGTCCGGGTCGAGTGCGGCGGGCTGGTGCTCCAGGTGCATCCGCTGCTGACCTTCATCAGCCGCTCCCCGGACCGGTTCTGGAGCAACCTGGCGCCTCGGAAGACGAACGAGGTGCGGCGCCGGCTCACCGGCATCCAGTGGACGGCCCAGAGCGTCCAGGCCGTGTTCCGGGACGATGGCGTCTCGACGCTCCAGCTCCTCGATCGGGGGGACTCGGTCGAGCTCGAGGCGTTCTCCCTGCTGCGCGCGTCCGTCTTCTCCCACCTCAACAGCTACCTCGCCTTCGAGATCGAGGCGCGGCCAGGGCTGGCGCTGGAGTTCTCGGCGGCGCCGGGCCAGCCGGTGGAGATCCTCCCCTCGCAGTACCCGGTGGGGCTGCCCGTGCGGGCGGCGTACCTCACCTCGGACCAGGTGCTTCGCATCGTCGAGGCCTCCACGGGCGAGAAAGGGCCCTTCCGGACGCTGCGGGAGGGAAGGCTGGAGGCAGAGGGGGCCCTGGCGCTCACGATCCATGACTCAGGTGGGCCCGCGTGCCGCATCGAGCTGCTGGACTGGGCCGCGCAGGCGAGCACCGCGCTCTCGCCCACCGCGGGGTGGGGGCTTCCCCAGAACGCCATCGAGTTCCACCGGACCCGGACGGACGCCACGGCCCCGGCGGAGGTGTTCCTGACGCTGGCGGGCACGTCCCTGGGGCGGGGATGGGACACGGTAGGACACGCCCCGGGCACCTATCGCAACCGCATGAGGATCCACTCCCTCCGCGGCGAGGCGGGCGGTGGGCCTCACGGCGTGGGGCTGTCCCCTCTCCAGGAGGGCCCGCCGATGCTGCCTCACGCGGTGGAGCCTCGCTCGTCTCCCCAGGACGCGGGGAGCCCGGCTCCGCCTCACTGAGGGCGGCGGTCAGCCCTTCTTGGCCTTGGCGGCGCTGGCGGCCTTCTTCTTCTCGCGGGCCGCCTTGGCCTGCTCCAGCTTCGCCACCGTCTTCTGGAGCGAGTCCGCCTTGGTGCCACAGCTGGAGGCGACGGCCTTGGGCGTGGTGGTCTGGCCCTCCACCTGGATGGGGCTCTTCTCGAGCTCGGGCGCCTTGGCGATCAGCTGCTTCGCGGTGTCGCCGCAGCGCTGGAAGCGGGCGCGTGCGTCCGTGTAGAGCGTGAGCTGCTTGTCGGGATCCTTCTCCGCCTTCGCCTGCTTCACCAGCGCCTCGGCCTCCTGGCGGGCGGTGGCCGGTCCGGAGACGAAGTCGAGCACCTGCTGCACGCTCCGGGCCTTGGCCGCGGCCTGCTCCAGCCGCTGCTCGGTGCGGCGCGCGGAGGCGCCGTAGTCGTCGCTCTTCGCCTCGAGCGACTTGCCCTCCTTCAGTCGCTCGCGGGTGCGGTCCACCGCCTTGAGGACGGCCTCGGTCTGCGGACGGGTGACGTCCTTGCCCTCGAGCGCCTCGAGCGTGGTGGTGACCTCTGCCATGGCCTGCATGAGGCGGTCGCGCTGCCTCTCCACGGCCGCGTCGAGATCCTTCTGTGCCTTCTCCGCGCGGGTCGGCGCGAGGCGGGCCTGGAGCTCGGAGAGGCGTGACTGGAGCATCTCCCCCTCGGGAGACAGCCCGATGTCGGGATGGGAGAGCAGCTCCTGGGCTTCCTTCAGCTTCTCCTCGGCCCCCGCCGCGTCCAGCTTGCTCAGATCCCGCTCGGCTCCATCGAGCAGGGGGGCGGCCTCATCGGACAGCTTCTCGCCGTGACGGGTGCGCTCCTTCAGGCTCTTGGGGCCGCAGGCGGCCAGGAGCACTCCCAGCAGGAGCGGGGCCAGCCAGGAGGGGAACGGGGAGTAGGCGGTGCGCATGGAGCTCCTTGGGCTCGGCGGACGGGGCTGCGAGGAGGTACCGCGGTCAGCATAGGCGCTCTCGGTCGGGCAGGGCATGTGCCGTACCCAACGTCTGTGTCCGTGGCTCTGTCCACCACCCGGATGCTGCCCTCGCGTCCTTCTTGCTGCCACCGAGCCGCGTGCCCTCCCTTGCCGCCGATCTGACTCGCAGGAGGCACGCATGAGCCGCGTCATCTCGAGAACCCGTGTCCTGGCACTGGCGCTCTCACTCGGAGTGCTGGGCGGGTGTGTGGGCTCGACCGCACCGGGGAAGCCTGGCGCCGCGGCGCTATGGACTCCCGCGAACAAGGACGGCTTCGGCACCGCGAAGAATGAGGCGAGCAAGGTCTGGTACACGCTCGGCTCCGGCGAGCTGACGGAGGTGTACTACCCGACGCTGGGCTCTCCGAGCGTGAGGGAGCTGCGCTTCATCGTCTCGGATGGACGGAGCTTCGCCGAGTCGGAGCTCGACGCCACCGAGCACCGAATCGAGCTCACGGACCCGCGCAGCCTCACCTACCGGCAGGTGAACACCGCGAGGTCCGGCAAGTACCGCCTCACCAAGACGTATGTGACGGACCCGGAGCGGAACACGCTGCTCATCGACGTCCGCTTCGAGTCCCTCTCGGGCGAGCCGTATGCCCTCTACGTGGTGTTCGATCCGTCCCTCGCCAACGAGGGGATGGACGACTCGGGGACGAGCGATGACGGCGTGCTGCTCGCGCAGGATGGCTCGGCCGCCAGCGCCCTGCTCTCGCGCCCGGCCTTCGAGAAGACCTCCAGCGGCTACCTCGGCGCGAGCGACGGCTGGACCGACCTGCGCGACGACTTCGTGATGAACTGGGACTATCGCTCGGCGCCCGATGGCAACGTGGTGCAGACGGGCCGGCTGCCGCTGAACGGGCTGGGCCATCGACAGAGCGCGACGCTGGCGCTCGGCTTCGGGCCGTCGGCCGATGAGGCGCGGGAGGCGGCGAAGGGCTCGCTCAGGGCCGGCTTCGAGCAGGTGGCGCGGAGCTACGCGCAGGGCTGGCACACCTGGCTGGGCTCGCTGCCTCCGGCTCCGGCGAGCACCGAGCTGTGGCGCACCACCTATGACGTCTCGCTCATGGTCCTGGCGGCCTCGGAGGACAAGACGTACCGCGGCGCTTTCATCGCCTCGCCGAGTATGCCGTGGGCGTGGGGGCTCGGGCTGGAGGCGCCCTCGGGTGCCTACCACCTCGTCTGGTCGAGGGACCTCTACCAGATCGCCACCGCGCTCCTGGCGGCGGGAGATAGGGCGTCGGCGGAGCGCGCGCTCGATCACCTCTTCAACGTCCAGCAGCGGCCGGACGGCTCGTTCCCCCAGAACGCCACGGTGGAGGGCATCCCGCACTGGACCAACCTGCAACTCGACGAGGTGGCGCTGCCCATCGTCCTGGCGTGGCAGCTCGGCCGGGCGGATGCGCGCACGTACACGAACCATGTGAAGAAGGCGGCCGACTTCCTGGTGGCGAATGGCCCGGTGACACCCCAGGAGCGCTGGGAGAACCAGAGCGGCTACTCGCCAGGCACGCTGGCCGCCGAGATCGCCGGGCTCATCTGCGCCGCCGACCTGGCGCGCCGCAACGGCGACACCGCCTCCGCCGCGAGCTACGAGGCCACCGCGGATTCCTGGCAGCAGCAGGTGGAGGCCTGGACCGTCACGAGCAACGGGCCGCTGGCGCCACACCCGTACTACCTGCGGCTCACGAAGGACGGGAACCCCAACGCCGGGACGACGTACTCGCTGGGCGATGGGGGCCCGTCCGCCATGGACCAGCGCCGCGTGGTGGACCCGAGCTTCCTCGAGCTGGTGCGGCTGGGCGTGAAGCCGGCGGGCGCGCCCGTCATCACGCAGTCGCTGGCCGTCGTCGACACGCAGCTGCGCGTGGACACGCCGAACGGGCCTTTCTGGCGCCGGTACGACTTCGATGGCTACGGCGAGACGCGGGAGGGCGGCCCGTGGGAGATCAGCGAGCCGGACACCGGGCGGACGCTCGGGCGGGCCTGGCCCATCTTCGCTGGAGAGCGCGGCGAGTACGCGCTGACGGTGGGACAGCCGGCGGCTGGCTACCTGGCGGCGATGGCTCGCTCTGGCAATGACGGCTACATGATGCCGGAGCAGGTGTGGGATGGGCGCCCTCCGACCGGTCAGCCCGGCTTCGTGGCGGGGGAGGGGACGTTCTCGGCCACGCCCCTCGTGTGGAGCCACGCCCAGTTCGTCCGTCTGGCCTGGTCGCTTCAGGCGGGCTACCCCATCGAGCAGCCGAGCGTCGTCGCCTGCCGGTATACCGCTGTGTGCCGCAGGTGACCGACGGACTCCCCTGTATGCCGTGAGCGAAACATTCCGGGGCATTGAAACATCGGCCGCTGGAACTCACTGCCTGGGAGGGGCTCGGGCCCGCTATGCTGTGTCACGGGATCGTCGGGGATCTCGGAGCACAGTTCAAAGGGAGAGCCATGAGCTCCGCGCACTACACCGTGAAGAACGACACCGCGGAGCGGACCCTGTACCTCCGCATGGAGGGGTTCTTCGAAGAGGCCGAGATGAAGGACTTCGTCCGGCTCTTCCTCGAGGCCTCCGCCTCCTACAAGGGCCAGCCCCACCTGGTGCTGGCGGACATGCAGGGGCTGCAGATCTCCAGCCTGGATGTGGCGAAGCTGCTGGGAGACGCCATCGGCCAGGCTCGACAGCAGGGCGTGTCGTGCTGTGCCCACCTGACGTCGTCCACGGTGGTGAAGATGCAGATGACGCGGCTGGCGCGCGAGCACTCGCAGGGAGACGACGTGACGGTGAACGTCGGCTCGCTCGAGGAGGCGAACAAGGTGCTCGCCGAGGCGCGGCTGTGGATGGGGCTCGACTCCAAGTCCGCTCCGGGCGCCGCGGGCTCGGAGGGCCCCAAGCCTTCGCTGCCGTGACCCGCGAGCTCCCTGGCCGGAGCAGGGGGGAGGTCACGGAGCTGTTACTTCCCGAATAGACTGCGCTCCACACCTGCATCCGTAGGAGCACAGCCATGTCGGAAGCGCCGTCGGGACCCCATCGGAGCCGTTCCACCCTGAAATCCCTGAGGCTGCCGTTGTTGGGCATCCTGGGCGCGCTGAGCATGGGCAGCGGAGGCGGCAATCCCGGATGTGACTCGCCGCCTTCGTGTGGTGGGAGCGATGTGGCCGAGCCCCTGCCGTACGTGGAGCCCGTCTGCGACGCGTCATGCGACGCCCTGGTGGGCCAGTATCGGTTCACCTTCCAGGACACCAGCTCTGTCGGCGAGGGCTGCAACGAGGTGGGGCTGGTGCTGCCGCAGGAGTTCGTCATCTCCCGCAAGGGAGACGTGCTCGCCACCCAGGTGCAGGGGCTGGCACTCAGCGGCCCGTACCACAAGGCTCCCACCCACGATGTCTCCCTGGGAGGAGAGGGCACGGTGGTGCTGGCGGGTGGGAAGAGCCATCCGATCAACATCGTCATCGACGGTACGTTCGCGAAGGTTCCCGCGACTCCGCAGGAGCCGGCGACCATCACCGGGCGCTACTACGCCTTCCGCGTCGGCAACTCCGCGGAGCCGGCAGGCACACCTGCGTGCTCCATCTATCGGACCTTCAGCGCGAGTCGGTGAGCAGCTGAAGGCACGTCACTTCGGGGCCGAGCCTCCGGAAGGCTCGGTCTCGAAGGCGGTGGTGTCGTCGCGGAGTCCGCTGCACTACAGCGGGACGATGACGAACCGCACCCCGGGTATGTCGATGCCCGGCCCGCCCATTCGCAGGGTCCCCTCCACGCGCAGGATGTCCTGAGTGCTCGCGTCCACCTGCGTGACGCTGCCCGTCACCTGCATGGCGTCAGCAACGCCCGTGGGCGAGATGGGCAGCGCGAAGGGCTGCATCCGCAGCGTGTCCCCGTCCACGCGTGCCCACACCTCCTGGCGCTGCTGGGTACCGAAGAGCTGCGGCAGGATGCGTAGGCTGAGTCCACCCGGCCGTGGCGCGTCGAGGGACTCGAGCAGGAAGTCCACGGGCGTCGGTCCCGTCCGACCCGGCACCTGGACGGTCATCTTCATCATCCTCGGCCACTTGCCCGCGGCGGGTCGGGCCACGGTGAAGGTGGTGGAGCGCTCACCCCACAGCTCCCCGCCCGAGAGGAACGGCAGGCCCGGCAGCGCGCGGAAGGTGTAGCTCGCGCCCGGAGTGAGGGGCGTGGCCGGGGTGAACTCGATGCGGCCGCCCTGGAGTGCCACCTGGCCCGGGACGCGCTGGCCCTGCGCATCCTCCAGCACCACGAACTCCGAGGCGAGCTGGGCGGCGGACTTCTCTGGCCGGGTCTCATCCACCGGATCCGCGAACGCCACCGTGGGGCGAACGTCCGGATACACCCCTTGGTTGCTGTCGATGTCCGGCCAGAGCCCGAGGGGCGCCGCTCCCTTGGGGGTCAGCTCACGCAGGAACGAGATGAGATCGCCGCGCTCCTTGGAGCTGAGCGACACCTGGACGAAGCCGAGCGCCACGTCCACCGCGGCCTCCAGCGAGCGTGACTGGCCCTTCACGAAGTAGATGCCGTGGCGGTACACGCCGAAGAGCGAGGGGACATCCGCCGGCTCGCCCGACTTGCCCACCGGGAGGTACGCGCGGCTGGTGTAGAGCGGCGGCGCGTGGCAGCTGGCGCAGGTGGCCTTGCCCTCGAAGAGCGCCTTCCCGCGCAGCCCTGCCTCCGTGTAGCTGCCGTCGAGCCGGGTATGGCCCGTGGCCCTCGGCGCGCCGAGCAGCGAGTCCAGGAAGGCCTTCAGCCCCAGGGCCTCCTGGGCCGTCGCCGGGCGTGCCACGATGGAGGACGGGCCCTGATAGCCGAAGTTCTCCGCGTTGGAGACGTAGGCGCCCCACTCCAGCGGTGTCGTGGCGGCCAGGAGCTGTAGCGGCCGGACGTTGTGCCAGATGGCCGGGCCGAAGCGCCAGATCATCCCGTTGTTCTGCGTCTCGACGTGACAGCTCGAGCAGGCGTGGTTCTGGGCGAAGTTGCCACCAGGGCGGGTGAAGACGCGCTCGCCGAGCGCCACCTCCGTCGGACGCGGATCCTCGGTGAGCTTCACCGTGGCACGCACCTGCGCGTCCGCGCCCAGCACCCAGGCCTCGAAGCTCTGGAAGCAGTGCACGGCCACCGTGCCCTGCGCATCCAGCGCGACGAGCTGCCGTGCACCCTGGCCCACGGACATGCGGGCCTTCTCGGTGAGCGTGGCCCGGTCGAGCGCGACCACCATGTCCGAGGACTCGGAGGCCACCCACACGGTGTCACCCACCACGAGCACGCCCGCCGGATTGACGACCGGGCCCGCCGAGCGCGCCTGGCGCCAGAGGTCCACGCGCCGCAGCACCTGGCCGTAGCCGGGGCGGGCCGGGTCCGCGCCCACCACCACCACCTCGTGGACGAAGGGCTTCGCGGTGGGCTCCGACTGGGAGGGCTCGGGATCGCCGTCCGTGGCGGCGATGAACAGCTCGGCGCCGTCCTCGGAGAGCGCCAGGGCGCGCAGGTCCGCCGAGACGCCCTGGACACGGGTGGCCACCTGCAGCGTCTCGGTGTCGACGATGTGAATGTCCAGATCGTCCGCCGCCGTGTACGTGCCGCGCGTGTCCTTCACCCGGTTGCCCGAGCGGTACGAGGCCACGAAGAGCCGCTTGCCGTCCGGAGAGAGCACGAGCGCACGCGGATCGAAGCCCACCTCCACCCGGGCCACCACCTCGCGCCGCTCCAGGTCCACCACGGCGACCTGCCGCTGGGTGGCCAGCGAGACGTAGAGGCGGCCGGCATCCGGCGAGAGCGCCAGGCCCGAGGGCTCGTCTCCCACCCAGAGCGCGTCCTCCAGCACGCCGCGCTCGCGGTGGATGAAGCCCACGGTGTCACCGCCACGCTGGGCCACGAGGACGTAGGGCAGGGGCGCTCGCCAGGCCAAGGCCGAGGGCCACGCGCCGACGGTCACCTCGCCCTGCTTGCTCCAGGCTCCGTTCACCTGGGACACGCGAGACACCGTGTACGAAGCCCCGTTCGCGGTCCACAGCTCGTCGCCCACCCGGGCCGCGCCGTACAGCGGAGTCAGGTAGTGGTTGCGGAAGCGCTCCGCCGGGGAGCGGGCGATGACGCGGAGCGAGAGCCTGGAGTTCTCCAGCCCACCGAGGCGGAAGGTGTAGTCGCCCGGCACGTCGGGCGTGAAGCGCGGCTGAGGACTGCCATGGTTGTGGACGGTGTTGACGCTGCCTTCGGGAGCCGAGACGACCTGCCACTCCAGCGTGGCGGCGCACTCCTGCTTCTGGAGGACGGAGGGGAGATAGAACGTCTCTCCCAGGACATGGGCGCGAGGGTTCTGCAGCGGGAGGGGAGCCTCGGCGCAGACAGGCTCGGGCTTTTGGGGCTTGTCCTCATCACAAGCACCCAGGCTCAGCACGAGAGCCGCGGCGGCACAGGAGGTCAGCAGGAGAGGGGCTTTCATTTCGCACCCATAAGGGGCGGCCCCTGCCCCCGCAATCAATCCCGCCGGGTACGTTGGACCAGTCAACGGCAGCTATGCTCACGGCGTGAGGCACTCGTGCGTGTGCGGTCGGAGCGCGAGGCCGAGGCACGCGAGGCCCACGAGCCGCCGCCGCGCTGGAGTTCGCCGAGCGCGCGCTCGAGCTCAACCCCCAATCCGGTCATGCGTGGTCAGCCAAGGACAATGCGCTCAACAACCCGAGGCGCTACGGCGAGGCGATGCCTTGCTACGAGAAGGCGATCGAGGCCGAGCCCGGCTACTGGCACCCCTACTACTGCAAGGCCTGCACACTGGTGCGCACTGGAGGGAAGCGGCGGCAGAGCTACGAGCTGATCCGCAAGGTCCTCTCCCGCACCGAGGCGGACTTTGCCGCACTGCGTAGCGACCCGGCCTTCCAGGCGCTGTTCGACCCGTCCCGGCCGTCCCCGGCTGGCCAGCCGTCGAAGCGCAAGGCGGGGCGTCGTCGCAAGCGATGAAGGTGCGAGCATCGGCTACGCTCCCGACCAAGACTTCCGCCGAGGAGACGCGCAGATGGAGAAGGTGTGGCTGAAGCATTACCCCGAGGGTGTGCCGAGCGAGATCGATCCCCGTCAATACCGGTCCCTGGTGCACCTGCTGGAGGAAGCGTTCCAGAAGTACTCCTCACGCCGTGCCTTCGTCTGCATGGACAAGGCGCTGACCTATGGCGAGCTGGACCAGCTGTCGCGCCAGCTCGGGGCCTGGCTGCAGTCTCGCGGGATGGCGCCGCAGTCCCGGGTCGCCCTCATGATGCCCAACGTCCTGCAGTACCCCGTGGCGCTGGCCGCGGTGCTGCGCGCGGGCTACGTCGTGGTCAACGTCAACCCGCTGTACACCCCGCGCGAGCTCGAGCACCAGCTCAAGGACAGCGGCGCCGAGGCCATCATCATCCTCGAGAACTTCGCCTCCACCCTGCAGAAGGTGTTGGACAAGACGCCGGTCCGCCACGTGGTGGTGGCCAGCATGGGAGATCTGCTGGGAGGCCTGAAGGGCACGATCGTCAACTTCGTCGTGCGCAGCGTGAAGAAGCTGGTCCCCGAGTGGTCGCTGCCCGGCAGCATCCCCTTCAAGAAGGCCCTGTCGGAGGGCAAGGGAATGACCCTCAAGCCGGTGGAGCTGAAGGCCGACGACGTCGCCTTCCTCCAGTACACCGGCGGCACCACGGGCGTGTCCAAGGGAGCCACGCTGCTGCACCGCAACGTGGTGGCCAACGTGCTCCAGTCCGAGGCGTGGATGCAGCCCGCGCTGCGCAAGGGGCCCGCCATCGAGCAGGTCATCCACGTCACCGCGCTGCCGCTGTACCACATCTTCGCGCTCACGGTGTGCTGCCTGCTGGTCATGCGCAGCGGCGGCATGGCCCTGCTGATCCCCAATGCGCGAGACATCGGCGGCCTCATCAAGGATCTGCGCAAGTGGAAGTTCCACATGTTCCCGGCCGTCAACACGCTCTACAACGCGCTGCTCAACCACCCGGAGTTCGACACGGTGGACTTCTCCAGCCTGCGCGTGGCCAACGGCGGCGGCATGGCCGTGCAGGAGGCGGTCGCCCGTAGGTGGCTGGAGCGCACGAAGTGCCCCATCGTCGAGGGCTACGGCCTCTCCGAGACTTCGCCGAGCGTGTCCTGCAACCCGACCGACACCGACAAGTTCACCGGCACCATCGGCCTGCCGCTGCCGTCCACCGAGATCGAGCTGCGCGACGATGAGGGCAAGCCCGTGCCGCTCGGCCAGCCCGGGGAGATCTGCATCCGCGGCCCGCAGGTGATGGCCGGCTACTGGAAGCAGCCGGAGGAGACCGCCCGGGTGATGTACCCGGACGGCTTCCTGAAGACGGGCGACGTCGGCGTGATGGACGAGCGCGGCCACACGAAGATCGTCGACCGCAAGAAGGACATGATCCTGGTCTCCGGCTTCAACGTCTTCCCGAACGAGGTGGAGGGCGTGGTCATCGCGTGCCCGGGCGTGCTGGAGGTGGCCGCCATCGGCGTGCCGGACGAGCACTCTGGCGAGGTGGTCAAGCTGTTCATCGTCAAGCGCGACCCGTCCCTCACCGAGGAGGCCGTGCGCGAGTTCTGCAAGGAGCGGCTGACCGGCTACAAGCGCCCCAAGTACATCGAGTTCCGCACCGAGCTGCCGAAGACCAACGTGGGGAAGATCCTGCGCCGCGAGCTGCGCGAGAAGAAGACGGCGTGACGCGGCTCGGGCCGTCCCAGAAGCGGGCTCGTCCGTCCCATGCCCGTACACCCGAGCCCTCGGGGCCCGGGGAGGGGATGCGCGTGGCCGAGCATGGATCTTGCTGCCTCGCCTGGTGACATGCTCCCTCCCACTCCCGCCCCAGCCGCCAGCGCGAGCGCCCGCCCCGTCGACGAGGGCGAGCGACTGGTGCTCCTCGACACGCTGCGCGGCTTCGCGCTGTGCGGCGTCTTCATGGCCAATGTCTATCTGTGGTTCAGCGGGCGCATGTTCATGTCGCGCGCCCAGAGCGAGGAGGCCTTCAAGGACCCGACCTGGCTGGACATCGCCGTCAACCACGCCTTCTTCCCGCTGATCGCCGGCCGGTTCATCACCATCTTCTCCTTCCTGTTCGGGCTGGGCTTCGCGGTGCAGCTCATGCGCGCCGAGGGCCGGGGCACCTCCGTCGTCCCTGTCTACACGCGACGGCTGGGGGTGATGCTGGGCCTGGGCCTCGCGCACCTCTTCCTCCTCTTCCAGGGCGACATCGTCAGCACGTACGCCCTGCTGGGCTTCACGCTGCTGCTGTTCTACAAGCGCTCGGATCGCACCCTCCTCCTCTGGGCCGCCGCGCTCATCTTCCTCGGGCCCCAGCTCTGGAACCTGGGCTTGAAGCTTCCCCAGCTGCTCGGCTCTCAGGGAGCCGAGGAGGCCGCGAAGGCCGCCGGCGAGCGCGCCGCGAGCCTCAAGGCCCAGGTGCTGGAGGCGTTCTCGCGTGGCTCCTGGCTCGACACGGTGCGCTCGGGTGCGGCGTACTACTTCGGGGACCTGGGCCGGATGCTCAGCACCTTCCTGCCCGTCATCGTCGGCCGCTTCCTGCTGGGCCTGTGGGCGGGACGGCGCCGCCTCTTCCACGACGCACCCCAGCACCTGCCCTTCTTCCGCCGGCTGCTGGTGTGGAGCCTGGTCACGGGCCTGCTCGCCAGCGGGGTGGGCCTGCTCTTCGGACAGCTCTTCTCCCGGAAGATCCTCAACCCCCAGGAGCTCCCGTGGCTGCCCTACGCCCTGGGCCCGGTGCGCCACCTCGCGGAGCTGGGGATGGCGTCGACCTACGTCTCGGGCCTCACGCTGCTGTTCCAGCGAGATGCGTGGCGGCGGCTGCTGGCGGTGCTCGCTCCCCTGGGCCGCATGGCGCTGACGAACTACCTCATGCAGTCGGTGCTGGGCGTGCTCCTCTTCTATGGATATGGGCTGGGGCTCATGGGCAAGCCGGGCTCGGCGGCGCAATTGGGGATCGCGCTGGGGCTCCTGGCCCTGCAGACCCTCTTCAGCCACCTGTGGTTCGCGCGCTTCCGCACTGGCCCCGTGGAGTGGGTGACGCGCTCGCTCACGTACGGCAAGGCGCAGCCCCTGCGGCGCCCCTCCGTCCCCGATGAGCAGGCGATGGTGAAGGTCTGAGCCCGGCGCCTTGAAGCAACTCGGTGCCTGTGTGAAGCTGCGCGCCTCAGCAGCGAGGCTCGGGCATGCCGGATCCAGCGGTGGCGGACTCTCAGAAGCAGGTTCTCGCGCTCCAGAGCCTGATCCGTGACGGGCTCGAGAGCCACCACACGCTTCGAGGCACCTGCGCCTTCCGCTTCGCTCACGACGAGCGCCTGAACTTCTCCGTCCACCTCGGCCAGGGGCACGTCGGGTTCAGCCCCGGCGTCGCGGCCGGAGCGGATGCCGCGGTGACGATGCAGCCCTCCGCCCTGGCGTTCATCCTGGCCTCGGAGGGGCAGATCGACTTTCGCGATCCGACGCTGGCCGAGGCGGTGAAGGTGGAAGGGGCGACCGAGCTCTACCTCCATGTGGCGCACAGCTGGCTGCGGCCTACCGAGCTGGAGCTCCGCATGCTCGCCCGGGCCGAGGAGCGCTCGCGCCAGCGTCAGCAGGCAGGGCCGATCGAGCGCCTGGAGCGGCTCGAGGCGCCGTCCGAGGCCGAGGTCCTGAAGCGCATCCAGGCCAGCACGCCGTTCATCATCACCGGCTGCATGCCGGAGAAGCTGGTGGGCATGACGCTGGCGCAGTTCGGCGCCACCTACGGGCACGTCGGCCTCAGCCTGGCCGGAGAGGACGCACCCGTCTCCCTGGCCACGCTGCTGTCACGGATTGGCGCGAAGAAGGACGGAGAGCTCTACACCCGTGGAACCGTCCTGCCCGACGAGCTCGTGCCCTTGTTCCCTCCGGCCTACTTCGCCGAGCAGGTGAGCCTGCCGCAGATCTGGTTCGGGGCAGGGCGGAACCCGAGCGAGCCGGTGACCCCGCTTCATCGCGACTGCGATCCCGGCTTCCTCCTGCAGGTGTTCGGCCGGAAGCGGCTCACGCTGTTCCCGCCGCACGAGGCGGCGTGCGTCTATCCCAAGGGCGCGTTCTGCAGCTACCAGCTCTGCTGGGTGAAGCCTCATGCGCCGGATCTCGAGCAGTTCCCCCGGTTCAAGGAGGCGCACCCCGTCGAGGTGCTCCTTTCGCCGGGAGAGATGCTCGTCCAGCCCACCGGCTGGTTCCATCAGGTGTACTCGCTCGACGAGGTGACGCTCTCGGTCAGTCACTTCCTGATCGAGGAGTGACGCCCTACCGCCGGGCCCACGCGTCCAGCATCTCGCGGACCCTCGCGCTCCACGCCGCCAGGTCCTTCCACTCCTCGGGTGGCTCGCCCCACCACTCGAAGGAGACGGTCCTCGTGGCGAGGTGGTACGCGAAGCCCGTGCAGTCCCGGGCTCCGCCCGGTGGGCTCTCCGTCTCCAGGAGCAGTGGCGGCACCCTCAAGGTGCGTGCTTCCTGGAGGAGCGCGTCCCAGGACTCCACCGGGAAGCGGCCCTCGGAGAGCGTGAGGCGTGGAGTGGGCCCATCCTTCCCCGGCGCGGGTGGTGGGGCGTAGCGCGAGCTCTCACCGGGCCGATCCCACACCAGCTTCCGGATGCGGAGCGGCGAGGCATCGATGGCGCTGGGGCGACTCGAGAGCGACCAGGCCGTCCACGCTCCGGCTCCCTCGTAGTGCCACAGCCTCGCGAGCGTGGCGAAGCCCGAGGGCAGCGCGGGTGCATACAGCTCGGGGGCCTTCAGCGCTTCCATCGCCCGGCGCTCCAGCTCTGGAGGCAGGACCTTGGCTTCGAATCCAGCGGCGGCGGGGGGAGAGGTGGTTTCCCGAGGCGACATTCCGGAGCAGGTTGCCCCCTGCGCTCCTCCCCGGTCAATGCCCACCTCCTGTAACGTTTCAGTCCGCTGCTCGGAGGAGCCAGGAGGTGCGGCGTGGGAAAACTGATTGGCGAGGTGCCATGCACCTGCTGGCGGGAAGGGCGTACCACCCCTCCACCGCCCCTCATTCGCGAGCACGTCATCGAAGGAAAGGGAGGTTTTCCCTGGCTCGATCTTCCCTGGGAGAAGGACTCACCCGAGTGGAAGGCCTTCAACGAATGGGGGTGCAGCGCCAGATGCCTCCATCGCTCGGTGTTCGTGGGGCTCTTCGAGGAGGTGGGGGGCTGGAACTCGCTCAGCCTCCTCTACCAGAAGTTGGAGAGCGCCGGGCCTGATCGCTACCCCACCTTGCTGGCCGTCGTTCCCACGTGGGAGACGGTGTCCTCCTGGTTTCAGAAGAAGGTGGTGTCGCCCGAGGACTCGGCGCGAGCCCTCTCGGAGATCCAGGCCTTCCGCGCCGACCAGGCGCCCAGACAGTGGGTGCTGGTCCATGGCCAGTGGGAGTTCGAGGCGATGACGCTGGGAGCCGAGGGAGGCGTCTATTACGGCACGACCCCGGAGCTCGAGCTGGGCATCATCCCTCCCGACTTCGTCGCACTGCGGAGGGGAGATGTGATCTTCCGCGCGAAGCGCTTCACGCACCTACAACCGAGCACCACGAGCGAGGAGGTGGAGCTGACCGATCTGGAGACCGGCCGGCGCGTGGTGCTCCCCTGGGGAATTCCGCTCACGGACCCGGGGCCTCATGAGATGCACGTGAAGCTCCAGTACCTCCCCACGGAGTTCGACTACGTCCTCGGAGCCTTCGAGCGGCTCTTCCAGTACTCGGTGGAGACACGGAACCCGGTGCACTGGGGGCTCTGAGCAGCGCCAGAGGCCTGTCCGCGGCCAACTCCGCCGTCCTCGCCTCATGTCCGAGCCGCGGTGGCGACGGTGAAGGCTCCCAGGGGGCTGGCCACTCCATTGACGAGCGCGTCGACCCGGTGGTCGCCCGGGTAGTGCTGGCGCGTGGTGAGGTCCGCCAGCGACACGGTCTTCTCCAGCGTGGTGGAGGCACCGGGCTCCAGGTCCACCGTGCGCCCCTTGAAGACCTTCGGGCGGGCGGCGCCGTTGGCCTTCACGAAGTGCACGGCGAGATCCACTACCGCCTTCTGTCGCTCCTGGGAGGCGTTGGTCACCTGGAGCCGTACCTGCACGGACTCTCCCACGCGCACGCGGCGCGGATGGAAGGTGGCGGTGACTTCGAGCGTGGCGGGGCCCTCGAAGCCCAGCAGGGCCAGGGCGCGGGGCTCGCCACGCTTCACCGCCGAGCGCAGCGCGTGGCGGATGATCCACTGCCGCTCGGGCGAGGCGCCCGTGCTCCAGCGCTCGCAGGTGGCCACGAGCAGCTCCGGGTGGTCTTTGCCGATGTCGTTGAGGTTATTGGCCACCGAGCGGCGCACGTAGAGCTCGGGGTCGTCCTTGAGCAGCTCCAGCAGCTCGAGCACCGGCCGCGGATCCTCCTGGAAGGCGCGGAGCCGAGGCGCCCAGGGCAGGCGGGGTCGGGTGCCCTCGGAGACGAGGCGCCGCACGTGCACGCTCTTGTCGGAGGCCCACTGGCGCAGGCGCGCGAGCGTCTCTCTCGGGTGGTGCTCGAGGTAGGGGCGGATGCAGAACTCGGCCGTGAAGCGCTGGGTGAGCGCGTGCTGCAGGCGCATGGCGGGCTCGAAGTGCGCCAGCCCATGCTCGGCCACGTAGAGCACATGGGGCAGGTAGAGGAACACGGACATGCCATGGCCCTCGGTGTGCTCGAGCGACGGCCCGAGCGAGCTCTCGAGGATGCGCGCCGCGTGCTCGAAGTCCTGGGGGAGCGCGCGGTGCATGGCCCGCATGATGTGCCGGGCGCGGTCCATCAGCTCGAGGGCGTGCAGCCCTTCGGTGGCCTCGGCGATGAAGCGGCGCTCGGGGAGGGTGGGGTGGGCACCGCGCAGCATGGTGGCGATGCGCCGGACGATGCTCGCGTCGAAGAAGGTCTTGAGGGACTCGGCCATGAGTGGGAGCGCCGGGGACCCTGGATCGCTGACGCGATCCAGGGGGTGCTTCGGGGTGGGTTCCTGCTCAATCCTCAGCGGGTGCAGGTGAAGGCGTCGGTGGCCTGCACGCCCGTGCCGATGAACGAGAAGTTCACCGAGTTGTCGCTGGAGCTGGTGGCGTAGCCGGGCAGCTTGTCGAAGCCGCACTCGAGCGCGTTGAAGGCGTTGGACATGTAGAACTGGCTGCCGTCCGGACAGGTGAGCTGCAGGGCGAGCCCCATCGTCTCCTCGGTGAACGTGCCCGAGGGAGTCTCCAGGCGGAACCCGCCCGAGGTCTCGTGGTACCCGATGCACTTGCCCGCGCTGCTGGAGAGCTCGAAGTCCCAGACGTAGTCGTTGTTGTCCGCGTTGTTGACGGAGTTCTTGAACGTGACGCTGTGCCCCGAGGTGTAGGTGCAGCGATCGCCCGCGGCGGTGAGGGTGCCTGTGTCCGCCTCCGCCGGCATGCAGGACCGCGCGCTCGCCAGGGCCTGCTTGTAGCAGTTGTCGCCCGCGAACCAGCTGCAGTCGATTTGCGTACCCTTGGGTCCGGTCTCCTCCTCGTCGTCTCCGCCACACGCCAGAGACAGTCCCAGCAACGTCACCCCTGCCCAGATACGCCAGCTCTTCATCCATGCTCCCAGGTTGAAATGAGGAGGCACCACTCTACCTCCCGCGTGGGAGTACAGGGGGCTTCACCGTCAGTGCGCTCCTTCGAGCCGCTCCTTGAGCACCTTCACGCGGCTGCGGCCCACGGGGAGCCGGGTGCCATCCTTCAGCTCCACGCTCGTGCGCGAGCCCTCCTGGGTCCACACGCGGGCCACGTCGGGCAGGCGGATCAGGTAGGAGCGGTGGATGCGCAGGAAGTCCGAGGGGAGCAGGGCCTCCAGCCGCTCCAGGCTCTTCTCGCTCAGCTCGGTGCGGCCGTCCCGGAGCACCAGCTCCGCGTAGTCCCCGGCGCCCTGGATGTAGGCCACCGTCTCCAGGGGCACCAGGACGATGCCTCCGCCCTTGCGCACGGCCAGCGTCCTCAAGGGCGCCGCCGCACGGCCCTGGACGCGCGTGAGGGCCTTGGCCAGGCGCTCACGGGTGTAGGGCTTGGCCACGAAGTCCAGCACCCCGAGCTCGAACGCGCGCAGGGCCTGGTCCGCGCTCGCTGACACCACCACCGTGTGGAAGGCGCCGGCCGCCGCCTCCTCCAGCAGCGAGAAGCCGTCCTCTCCCGCGAGGTTGAGGTCCAGCAGCACGAGCTCCACGGTGCGCTCGGCAAGCAGCTCGCGTGCATCCGCGAGGCTGGCGCGCACGAGGGGAGGGGGAGTGCCCGGGCCGAGCAGCTCCTGGCAGAGCCGCTCCAGGCGCCGGGCCGCCACGGGCTCGTCCTCCACGATGAGCACTCTCATGCGGGCATCTCCAGCACCGTGGTCCACCCCGCCTCCGTCGGCCCATCCTTCAGGCTCCAGGCCCCAGGGAAGAGCTCCTCCAGCCGCGCCTTCAGGTAGCGGGTGCCCGTGCCCTCGCCCAGCCCAGGCTTCGCACCGGCGGAGAGCGGCGCGGTGAAGGTATAGCGCCGACGGCCTGCTGCTCGCGCCTCCTCGAGGCGGAAGGTGGCGGGGGCCGTGTAGCGGTTGTGGCTGAAGGCGTTCTCCAGCAGGGTGTGGAGCACCGCCGGCGGCACGGTCGCTTCGCCATCCACGCTCGGCGCCTCCAGGGTGAAGGCCTGGCCATAGCGATAGCCCATGACCTCCAGGTAGGCCCGGCAGAGCTCCAGCTCCCGCGCCAGGGAGATGGCTCGCTCGCCGGACACGCCGAGGAGGTGCCGGTACACCGCGCCCAGCGACTCGATGAAGCGCACGGCCTGCGTGGGCTCCGTCTCGATCCACTCGCTCAGGGCGCCCAGCGTGTTCATCAGGAAGTGGGGCTGGATGCTGCGCTTGAGCAGCTCCAGCTGGAGCCGCTCCGAGGCGCGAGTGGCGGCCTCCAGGCGCTGCTGCTGGTGGCGGAGCTGGTAGGCGTGCGCGGCACCCAGGCACAGCAGCAGCCCACCGAAGGCGAGGAAGAAGCCGCGCTCGGGAAAGGCCTGGGGATCCACGATGTAGAGCGGCGTCGCGAAGGCCAGCCCCGCCAGGGCGGCTCCGGCGCCCGGCTCCCGGCGCTGCCAGGCTCGCAGCACGAGCACCCCGGAGACAACCAGGGAGGCGCCCAGGGCCAGGGTGTGCCTGCCATCGAAACCCCGGACTCCCGAGAGCCCGAGCAGGCTCACCGCCAGGAGCCCCCACCAGGGCGCCCGGCGGGGCTCGCTGAAGGCCACGTGCAGGGTGGCGGGGAGGAGGAGCGCCACGGCCAGCACGGAGGCGGACAGGAGCCACAGCCGGACGATGTGCAGGGGGTAGGGATAGCTCGTCAGCCCTCGCCACGCCTCGAGCAGCAGCAGGGCCGAGGCCGCCAGACAGAGCAGTCCCAGCAGCAGGGTGGCGCGGCTGCGTCGCTCCATGAGGTAGCGCGCCAGGTGGTGCAGTCCCATCAGCACCAGCGCCCCCAGCATGCTCAGGGAAGGCACGAGCCAGAGCAGGCGCGCACGGGCGAGCCGCGACGCCTCGCCCACCTGGAGGCGGTAGAGCGTGCCGACGGGCTGGAACCCCCGATGGTGCGACGAGGCGCGGAGCACCAGCAGGTGAGGGCCCGGCGTGGCGAGCTCCGGGGGAAGGGGCAGCAGGACGTCCACCTGTCCAGGGAGCTCCTCCTCGGGGGTACGGCCCACGCGGCCGTTGCGCCCCAGCGGCACGCCATCCCACCAGGCCTCCCACGAGCCCAGCAGCGACAGCGCCAGGATGGGCGTGGGATCCTCGGGCTCTCGAGGTGGAACCTGGACGCGGGTGCGCATCCAGAAGGGGCTCGGCCCCTCGGCCACTCGCGCCGAGGACACGGTGCGCCAGCCCTCGCCGCCGGGAGCCAGGGCGCGCTCCACGGGGAGCTCCTCCGTGTGGACCTCGACCAGGCCCTCCTCGAACGAAGGGGGCGAGGGGACCGGCGTCTGGGCCGAGAGGAAGATCCCCAGGCATCCAATGAGCAGCCAGCGAGGCATCACGGCTCGCAGCATACGCGGGCCCGTACCGCCCGCATCGCACCTGGGCGACGCCACGAGACGTTGGGCGACCACCTCCAGCGAGAGGCTCGGGGGGCTCCTAGGGTTGAGGCGCACTCACTGGAGGAGACACATGCGAGCCCTGCCGCTCTTGATCCTGTTGCCCCCCCTGGCCCTGGCGCATGCCTCGGGTCTTCAGCTGGAGCCCCACACCTTCCGCGCCAAGGATGGTCGGACCGTGGAGGCGGAGCTGGGCGCCTTGAAGGTGCCCCTGCGGCACGCCCGGCCCGAGGGCCCCTCGCTGACGCTGCGCTTCGTCCGCTTCAAGAGCACGAACCCCAAGCCCGGCGCGCCCATCGTGTACCTGGCGGGAGGGCCGGGAGGCTCGGGCATCGAGGCAGCGAGAGGGGTTCGGTATGAGCTCTTCCTGGCGCTCCGAGAGGTGGCGGATGTCATCGCCCTGGATCAGCGAGGCACGGGACAGTCCAATCCCCATCCCCAGCTGAGCCATCCCTGGACCGTCCCGCTGGACCAGCCGATGGATGCGGCGATGCTGGACGCGACGCTCAAGGAGGCGGCCACCCAGGCCGCCAGGGAGTGGGCCGCGGCCGGCGTGGATCTCGGTGCCTTCAACACCGTGGAGAGCGCGGAGGATCTCGAGTCCCTCCGCCAGGCCCTGGGCGCGCCGCGCCTGAACCTCTGGGGCATCAGCTACGGCACTCACCTGGGGCTGGCGTACCTGAGGCGCCATGCGGACAAGGTGGAGCGCGTCATCCTGGCGGGGGTGGAAGGGCCGGACGACACCTGGAAGCGGCCCGCTCACGCCGAGGCGCTGCTGGACCGCTGGGATGCCCTGCTGCGAGCCCAGGACAAGTCGGGCAAGCGACTCCGGAGCCGCCTGAAGACCCTGCTGGACGAGCTGGAGCGCAGCCCGCGCCCCGTGAAGTTCACGGACCCCAAGACGGGGGCCTCGCAGACCTGGCTCGCCAGCCGGTTCGATCTGCAGCTGGCTGCGTTCGAGTCCCTGCGGGACCCCGCCACCTTCCAGCGCTTCCTGGCGCTGCTCTCCGCGCTGGAGGCGGGGGCCTTCGAGGCGATGGCTCCCTTCGCGCCGCTCCTGCGGGGCGGCACGCTGGAGCCCATGCCGCTGGCCATGGATGCCGCCTCCGGCGTCAGCCCCACGCGGCGCGCCCGGATTGCCCGAGAGGCGGGGACGGCGATGCTGGGAGGCGCGGTCAACGCGGGCGTGCCCGAGGCCGCGTGGATTCCCGGCATGGTGGATCTGGGCGAGGCGTTTCGAGGTCCGCTGAAGGCCTCCAACCCCGTGCTGATGATCAGCGGGACGCTGGATGGCCGCACGCCGCCCGACAACGCGGAGGCCCTGCGCCCGGGACTGTCCCGAGCCGTGCACCTGGTGCTGGAAGGCGCGGGCCATGACGGCCTCTTCCAGTCGGACCCACGCATCCTGGAGCGCATGAAGTCCTTCATGCGGGGCGAGAAGGTCGCCGATGAGCGGCTCGAGGTGAAGGGAGCGCGCTGAAGCGCTTGGGGCTGGCTGGGCGGTTCACCTGGGGTAAAACTCCCACCGAGGAGATCCCCAGCCAATGCGTCAACCCGTCTGCTCTTTGTTCCGAGCCACCGCGCTCGTGTCCCTGGCCGTGCTCACCGCCTGCTCCGGCTCGGATCCCATCGACGTCCAGGCGTCCATCCAAGGCACACCGCGAGAGGGTCAGACGCTCACGGTGAGCCTCGGGGGCGAGTCGCCGCCGGCAGGCGCGACGGTGACGTACCAGTGGGAGCGGTGCGGCGCCGAGGGCGAGGCGTGTGCCAGCATCCCTGGCGAGACCGGAACGGAGCATCTCCTGGGGGCCGCGGACGTCGGCTCGACACTCCAGGTGCTCGTGTCCGTGAAGGACGGGGAGCGCTCCGGAGAGGCTCGCGCGCCGCGCACGAGCGTCATCCTCCCACTGGCGCCCTCACAGGTCTCGGCGCCCACCATCTCGGGTGAGGCCCGAGGAGGGAGCACCCTGACGGGCAGTCCAGGCACCTGGGCAAGCTCAGGCGCCCTCACGTACACGTACCGGTGGCTGCGCTGCGACGCCTCGGGCGAGGGCTGCAATGCCGTGAGTGGCGCCACCGCCAGCACCTACGTCCCCGTCGCGGCGGATCTCGGCGCCACGCTTCGGCTGGAGGTGACGGCGACGAACGCGGGTGGCTCGGGCACGGCGCGCTCCGCCGCCACGGCGCCGGTGGTGGGCGTGCTGCTCAACGCCGCGCTCCCCACCCTCTCGGGCAACGCGCGCATCACGCAGTCGCTGACCGGCACGCAGGGCACCTGGCAGGCGGTGCCGGACGCCACGTATGCCTACCAGTGGGAGCGGTGCGACGCCGGGGGCGACGCCTGCACGGACATCCCCGGCGCCACCCAGGCCTCCTACTTCCTGGCGGCGGAGGAGCTCGGGGGCACGGTTCGCCTGCGAGTCACCGCGAGCAGCCCCATCGGCACCGTCTCCGCCCGATCGGCGCCCTCCGCCGTGGTCACCCTCCCTTGTGACACCCCGCTCTCCCAGGGGCCCCGCTCACCCACGGTGGCGGCCAACGTCTCCGGCACCGTCGCCTGGAGCCAGCCCTCCAGTGTCAGTCTCGACGACGGTGTAGCGACGACGGCCACGCTGCGGCGTGGGGACGTGACGGAGGCCCTCGTGCTCAAGGGGTGGGGTTTCAACCTGCCCCCCTACGCGGCCATCCGCGGCATCCGCGTGGACGTCAAGCGCTCGGCCTCGGTGGAGGAGGCCGTCATGGACCACCTGGTGATGCTCGACTCTCCGGTGAGCCAGTATTCCAACCGCCCCAGCTCCGAGCCCTGGTCCGCATCCCCGGGGATCGCCACGTACGGTGGGCCCAACGATCTGTGGCAGACGTCCGAGCTGAGCCCGACGATCATCAACGACCCCAGCTTCGGAGTCATCCTCAGTGCCCGCCACTCCGGCACGGGGGGCCCCGTTGAAGCGCGGGTGGACTCGGTGCGGGTGACCATCTTCTACACCGACGCCTCCCGCGTCGGTCCCGCCAGCCCGTCACTCGTCCAGGACGATGCCTCCATTGGAACGGTGGCGTGGACCAACCCCCAGGCGGCCGCCGAGCATGATGGCACCTTCGCGACCGTGTCCAACCTGGCGCGCAACCAGATCACCCACTACCTGAAGGCGACCGGCTTCGGTCTCTCGCTGCCGGCGGGGAAGATCCCCTCCGGGTTGTTCGTCGAGGTGGAGCGCGCCGGTTCGACGACCGGGTTCGCCGATTACGGAGTCTGGCGGGTGAAGGGCGGCGTCGTCAGCGGACGCTTCACTTCCCGGCCGCTGTGGAGCACGGAGCCCGTCTATGCGGGGTACGGAGACGCGGTGACGACGGTGGGGGTGCTCACCGCGGCGGACGTCGCGGACCCTGGCTTCGGCGCGGCCTTCAACGTGACGCGGACCACCAACGTCACTCCCAACGAGGCTCGGGTGGACCACATCCGGATGTCGGTGCTGTACGATCCCGTGCAGCGAGAGGTGTCTGCCCTGCCGGCGCAGGCCACGAGTACACCGCGCACCCGTTCCTGGCTCGCGACGGACGACGTGCTCCTGGACGACGGCTTGTTCGCCCTCATTCAGGGGATGATCGACAACGAAGTGTCTGACGATCTGCGCACGACGGGCTACGGGTTCTCCATCCCGGAGGGTGCTCGGATCACCGGGCTCCGGCTCGACATCAAGCGTGAATCCCTCTCTGCCGTTGGGCTCGTGGACGGCCGAGTGCGGCTGATGGTCGGGGACCAACCCCTGGAAGAGGATCGCGGCAGACCAGAGGTGTGGGCCGGCCTGGAGACGGTGCCTTATGGGGGCGTGGCCGATGGGTGGGGCCGCACGTGGACGCCGGCCGAGGTCAACGCGCCCGGGTTCGGAGCCGCGCTCTCCACGCGCTATGCATCCCAATCCGGAAACGACCATCCCCGGGTCGACCACATGGCCATGACCGTCTTCTACTGCCCTCCGTAGCCGGGCCCTGGAAGAAGGGGGTGTGTTGTCCGTGCGCAGCTCCACCGGAGCGCTGGTCGGCCACCCATGCTGCTGCCAGGGACGCCAGCCACACTCTCTGCTGCCTTGCGGTCATGCGGTTCCTCCCGAGTTGTGGCCGGAACGGACGCGCAGGGCTGGAGGGCTGTTTTATTTCCCACGCGAGGGATGCCCGGCGGGCTTCAGCCAGGCATCCCGTGCTCGGGTCAGCTCACCACTTACCGCCCTTGCTGAGGGCCTTGAGCTTCGCGTCGGCCTTGGCGAGGTTGTCGGCCGCCTTGCCGTTGCCGGAGAGCGTGGCGTAGACGGCGTTGCGGAACTCGGTGCTCACCTGGTTGTACTTCGCGCCGGTGATGGTCGGCCGCGGCACCGCGTTGATGAAGGTGTCGTAGAGGCTGCCGAAGAACGGGTTGGCCGCGAGCAGCTCCTTGTCCTGGTAGAGGCTGGTGATGGTGGGGTTGAACGAGCCCACCACGGCGCGGCGCTTCTGCTCCTCGACGCTGGTCAGGTACTTCACCAGGTCCACCGCGAGCTCCTTGTTCTTGGAGTACTTCGGCACGCCGAGCTGCCAGCCGCCGAGCGTGCCCGTGGACTTGCCGTCCGGGCCTCCCTTGGGCAGCGCGATGACGCCCACCTTGCCCTTGACCATGCTGTCCTTGGAGTTCGCCAGCGCCCAGGCGTACGGCCAGTTGCGCATGAACACCGCGCTGCCGGACTGGAAGGCACCGCGCGCGCCCTCCTCCTCGTAGCTCAGCACGCCGCGGGGCACCACGGTGCCGACCAGCGAGGCGAAGAAGTCCACGGCCTCCACCGCCTTCGGGTTGTTGAGCGTCACCTTGCCCTGGGGATCCACGATCGTCCCGCCGCCGAAGGAGTCCAGCCACTCCACCGCGGTGCACGTCAGGCCCTCGTAGGACTTGCCCTGGAAGACCAGGCCCACGAGCTTGTCGTTGCCCGCCTTCTTCTCGGCCTCCAGCACCACCTTGGCGGACTGGGCCAGCTCCTGCCACGTGGTGGGCGGCTTCTGCCCGTGCTTCTCCAGCAGATCCTTGCGGTAGTAGAGCACCCCGGCGTCCGTGAACCAGGGCATGGCCACCAGCTTGCCCTTCACCATGTTGTTCTGGACGATGGAGGGGAAGTGCTGCTTGAGCACGTCCTCGGAGATGTACGGCTTCAGATCCAGGAAGTGGTTGGCCAGGATGCCCGGCCAGACGATGTCGATGCGCGCCACGTCCAGGTCCGTGGAGCCCGCGGCCATCAGCTGCTGGAGCTGCGCCAGCTCCTGGGAGGTGTCCGTGGGCGCGCTCATGATCTCCACGGTGTGCCCGGTCTTCTTCGCCCAGGCCTGAGCGCCTTGCGTACAGAGGTCCTTCTCCATGCCCACGCTGCCACAGGCGATGACCAGCTTCTCCGCCTGGGACAGAGTGGGGGTGATCAGCGCCATCGCCGCCGCGAGGCCCGCCAGTACCTTCTTCATGTGTGTGCCCCTCTTCTGCAAAGCGCTCCGGGTTTGGAGCGCATCCCTATGAAAGGATCTCCAGCCGCTGCCAGCCGCCCTCCACCTCCACGGTGAGCCGTCCCTCCTCGAAGCGGTGCTGCCGCGCGCCCCGCACCTCTCGTGGCGCGGACACGCCGTACACGCACAGCGTCTCGCGCTCGCGCGCCTGCGGCAGCTTGCCTTCCGTGGTGCGCTCGAGGACGAGGCGCCCGGTCTCTCCTGTCCCCGTCAGCCGAGTCACTCGCGACGGGCCATAGCCCTCGCCCTCGTCCTCGTAGAGGCTCGCCTCCACCCGTGGCGCCGCGTGGATGTGCCAGGTGAGCTGCTTCCAGTTGGCCGTGGTGGTGTGCAGCGCGGGCTCGGTGAGGGCCAGCGCGCCCCCGGCCCGCAGCCACATCGGCACCGTGTCCAGCGGCGCCGCGGCCAGGGTGTGCTGCTGCCCGTCGAGGAGCTCCCCCGAGGGCGCGAGGTTGAAGAAGGGCAGCCAGCGGCCCTCGGGCAGGTACACGTGCCGCCGCGTCCGGTTCTGGCGCATCACGGGTGCGACGAGCAGATCGCGCCCCAGGTAGAAGGCGTCATCCATGCGCAGCGCCTCCGCGTCCCCTGGCGCGTACATGATGAGGGGGCGCATCGCCGGCAGCCCCTCCCGCGAGGCCTCGTGCATCAGTGAGTACAGCGTGGGCAGCAGCCGGTAGCGCCGCTCCAGCCACTGCCGGGTGATGGAGAGGTAGGGCTCGCCGAAGCGCCAGGGCTCCTGCGGAGGCGTGCCCTTGGCGGAGTGGTTGCGCAGCAGCGGGTAGAAGGTGCCCAGCTGCGTCCAGCGCACGAGCATCTCCCCGCTGGCGCGTCCCAGGAAGCCGGGCACGTCCGCGCCCGTGAAGGCGACGCCGGACAGGCCCAGCCCCAGCATCATCGAGATGGACAGCTCCAGGTGCGCCCAGTAGCTGGAGTTGTCTCCCGTCCACACCGCGGCGTAGCGCTGGATTCCGGCCGAGCCGGCGCGCGTCAGCACGAAGGGGCGTTTCTCCGGAGCCAGCTCGCGCAGCCCCTCGTACGCCGCTCGCGCCATGCCGAGCGCGTACACGTTGTGCACCTCCAGGTGGCGCTTGTCGCCATGCCGGGCGTCGTGCGGCAGCGTGGGGCCTTCAACCTTCCCCAGGTCCACCGCGGGCGCGGTGGGGATGGAGAAGGTCTCCTGCGCGTTGATGAGCTTGAAGCAGGCCGGCTCGTTCATGTCGTTCCAGAAGCCGGCGACGCCTGCCTGGAGGAACTCCCGGTGCTGCCGGCCCCACCACTGGCGCACCTCCTGGCGCGTGAAGTCCGGGAAGGTGGCGGGCTTGGGCCACACCTCGCCCAGCAGCACGCTGCCCCGGTCGTTGCGCACCAGGTAGTCGCCGGCGAGCGCCTCGTCATAGACGCGGTAGCCCGGCTCGGCCTTCACTCCGGGGTCGATGATGGTGACCAGCCGCACGCCGTGCTCGGCGGCCTCGCGTGCCAGCCCCGCCGGGTCCGGGTAGCGCGTCCGGTCCCACGTCCAGACCTTGTAGCCCTCCATGTAGTCGATATCGAGGTACACACAGTCCAGCGGGAGCTGCCGGGCGCGGTAGCCGTGGATGACGGAGCGGATCTCTCGTGCGTTCTCGTAGCCCCAGCGGGACTGCTGCGCGCCCAGGCTCCACAGGGGCGGCAGGGGAGGGCGGCCGGTGAGCGCGGTGTAGCGGCGCACCACGTCCGCGGGCAGGGGCCCCGCGACGAGGTAGGTGTCCAGCTCGGGGCCAGCGGACTCCCACCGCACGAGCGAGGCGTCGTCCACCGCCACGTCCGCCTCCAGCCTCCAGGACTCGTCCAGGAAGAAGCCCCAGGCGATGCCCTGGCGCAGCCCGAGGCTGAAGGGGATGGACTGGTAGAGCGGATCGGTGTCCGGGTGGTGCGGCAGCACGTCCGTGTTCCAGAAGCGGAAGTGCATGCCCCGCTTGTCCAGCGCGCCGACCTTCTCGCCGAAGCCCAGCCAGGCCTCGTCGGGCGGGGAGTACAGCGAGAGCTTCGAGCGGAAGCGCGTCACCGGGTAGTCCGGGTAGGTCTCTCCCGAGAAGCCTTCGCACCGGGTGAGCTCTCGACCCTCCGCGTCACGCAGGCGCCACGTGCCCTGGGCGGGCAGCACCTCCACGGACAGCTCGGGCGTCCCCACCACCGCCGCCTGGCCAGGGGCCTCCTGCCGGAACGAGAGCGGCCGGTCCGTGTGCTCCACGACGGCCCAGGACTGCTTGGGCGGCAGCTCGCCCGGCATGAGCGCGGAGTGGGTCAGGCAGGGCAGGTGACGAAGCCGCAGGACGCCCGGCAGGGGGCTGCGAACCTCCAAGGCGGCGCGGGAGCCCCAGAAGATGACACGGGTGGGTTCAACGGTGATGTCGTCGAAGTGCATAGGCCCTGGCGTGGAGATGAAAGGAGGCGGCCCGTGCGCGTGGGCCGCCTCGCGAGGGAATCGGCGGGGACCACTATCGCACGCGCGAATCCCCCCGCGTGAGAGCTCGCGCCCTTCAGGCCTGTGCCAGGAGCTTCTCGGGCCCCGACATGGGGAGCGTGAGGGTGGCGGTGGCGCCCTGGTCCAACCCGGGGCTCTCCAGCGTGAGCTGTCCGCCCATCAGCTGCGCCGCCAGCGCGCTGGAGTGCAGGCCCAGCCCGTGGCCGTGCTTGCGCGTGGTGAACCCGTGGTTGAAGAGCCGGCTGCGCGTCTCGGGCGTCATACCCTGGCCGTTGTCGTGGACCTGGATGTAGACCCACTCCTCGTCCTTCCGCAGGCGCAGCTTCAGCAGGCGCTCCCGCGGCGCGGACGACTCCAGGGCCTGCCGCGCGTTGCTCAGCAGGTTGAGGAGGATCTGCAGCAGCCGGTGCCGGTCCACCTTCAGCCGGGGCAGCGGCTCCAGCTCCTTCACCACCCGCACCCCCGTCTGCTGCAGGGGGCCCAGCTGCAGCCGCAGCGCCTCTTCCACCACGTCGGCCAGGCTGCACTCCTCCAGCAGCAGCGTGGACCGGGCGTGGGTCTGCTGCAGGCGGACGATGTCCCGCACCCGCTCGACGTTGCGCGACATCTCCTGGATGCTCTCCTGGAAGGACGCCCGCTCCTGCTTCAGCTTGCTCGCGAGCCTCGAGAGGTAGGGCACCACCTGGGCGCCACGAGGATCCTGGGTGAGGAAGTCCGCCAGGTGCGCGTGGTGCTCCTCCAGCAGGGCGGCCAGCTGCGCGACGCGGTCCACGCGGGAGTCCGCCACCTCGCTGCCCAGCTGCTCGGTGGCCACCACGAGGCTCGTCAGCGTGTTGCCCACCTCGTGCAGCATGTTGGAGGCCACCTCGGCCATGCCCGCCAGGCGCGCCGTCTCCACCAGCTGCGCCTGGGCCTGCTTCAGCTCGCGCGTGCGCTCCTCCACGCGCTCCTCCAGCGCCTCGTTGGCCCGGCGCAGCGCCGCCTCGGCCTGCTGCACCTCCGCGTAGAGCCGCGCGTTCTCCAGCGAGATGACGGCGTGCGAGGCCAGGTGCTGCAGCAGGGCGATGCGGCCAGGGCTGAAGGCGCCCGTGGTGAGCGAGTTCTCCAGGTAAAGCAGCCCGTGCACCGTCTGCTTGTTCCGCAACGGCAGGCACAGCAGGGAGCGCGCCCTGCTCTGGGCGAAGAAGCGATCGGAGGAGAACGGGTGGGACCTGGAGGTGTCGTCGACGAGGACGTGCTCGCCGGTGCGGTTCACGTACGCGAGCACCGTCCAGGGCAGCTCGTCCACCGTGGGCGGCCCCGAGCCGGTCCAGATCTCCCGGCCGGAGGCATCCACCAGGGACTTCACCACCAGCTCCTCGCCATGCGAGAGGATGAGGGCGCCGCGCCGCGCCCCGGCGCTCTGCAGCGCCATGCGGACGAGGGTGGCCACCAGCCTGTCCAGGTTGATCTCGCTGGAGATGGCCTGCTGGGCCTTCACGAGGCTGAGCGCGTCCAGCTGGCCGGGGCCCGTGTCATAGGAGAGGTGCTGGCGGCCCGTGGGCAGCTCCGCCAGGTGCGGCCACTGCTCGTCCAGGTGGCGCACCTTGCCCTCGGCGCCCCACTGCCCGTAGGCCTCGCGCGCCTGGCGGGCATAGGACGTGGCGATGGTGGGGTAGCCCCGCTCCTTCCAGAAGCGCGCGGCCAGCTCGCTGGCGAGGGCCACGTTCTGGATGAGGCCATGCGCGCGGGCCGCCTGGATCGCGTCCTCGTAGGCCTGCATGGCCTCCTGGGCCCTGCCGCGCAGGCGCTCCAGCTCCGCGGTGACCATTCGCTCGGAGGAGCGGAACGTCTCCGGACAGTTCCCAGCCCACTGCGCCAGCTGCGCCTGGTGCTGCTGGATGTGCTCCAGGTACTCCGCCTGCCGCAGCACCGGGGCCTCCCGGTAGCACGCCGCCAGCGCCAGCGCCCGGTACTGGTGGTAGTCGAGCACGTGGATGCGCCCGAGCAGCGCCCACAGCAGCGGCCGGACCTGCTCCGCGGCCTGGCGCGCCTCCTCGTAGGCGCCGCACATGTAGCGGGACCGAAGCTTCGTGATGGCGTACCAGCAGTCCTGGGGTGCCAGGTTGGTGCTCTTCGGGCTCTCGAAGTACTTCTCGGGGCAGCCCTCCCCGCTCAGCGAGCTGAATGACTCGTTGAGCCCTCGCATCTGCTGGACGAAGCACTGGAGGATCTGGATGAAGTCCTGCCCGGACTGGAAGTTGACCTTGCGCGGAAAGTCCTTCGCCGAGGCCGCCGCCTGCTCCACCTGGGCCAGCTCGGCGCCCGTGAAGATGGGCAGCGTCCCCAGCATCACGCAGCAGAAGTTCGCGGTCTGGAAGTCACTGCCCTGGACGGCGGTCTGGAAGGACTCCTGGTAGAGCTCCCGCGCCACCGGGAGCGGGAGCACCCACGCGCTCATCTGTCCCAGGATGAAGAGCACTCGCGCCCGATAGGTGGGGCCCGGGTAGCGCTCCAGCATCGCGCGCGCGAGCCGGCCGAACTCGTACCCCCGGCGGTAGTCCCCGAACCGGCTGCCCGTCACCAGGCCATACCAGGCATAGCCGAGCGCGCTCGCGGCGGTGTTGCCGTGGCGCAGCGTCAGGGACACCAGCTGGCACAGCTGCAGGGCCAGCAGGTTCTCGTGGGTGAAGAAGGCGGGGCTGATGAGCGCCACCAGCACGTCCACCACCGTCTTCATCTCCGGGTCCGTCAGCGGGGGCAGCTCCAGGAGGCTCTCGATGGGCCGATCCCCCAGCATGGCCTCCACCTCCTGGCGGGCGGCGACGGCCTCCTCCCACGTAGGCGCCGCGGGGATGTACACCCCGAAGCGCTCCAGGCACTTGAGCAGGCAGGCGGTGGCGGCCCGCGCCTGGCCCGTGGCCAGCAACAGCTCCGTCTTGAGCTTGCTGGCCGCCGCCAGGTGCTGGGGCGTGGGCGCCCGGGGGAGCAGCTCCTCGATGAGACGCCGGGCCTCGGCGAGGTTGCCGCTCGCGGACTCGCTGCGGGCCTGCTCCAGGCGCAGCGAGAAGGCCAGCTCCGGATCGCTCCGCCACGGATCGCCCGGGAGCAGCTGGAAGGCCATGGTGAAGAAGCCGATGGCCGACCGGTGGGCCGTGGAGGCCTTGGCGCGCTGCCCCGCGTCGGCGTTCAGCCGCGCCAGCCGGGAGCGCTCCTCCGGATCCTCCAGCATCGCCGCGCCCGCGTTGAGGTGCCCCACCACGTCGAAGAGCTGCTCGTGCAGCTGCTCCGGCGAGAGCCGAGCCCACAGCAGGCGGCCCAGCTCCAGGTGGATGGCCCGCCGCTCGTTCTCGGGGATGACGGAGTAGGCGGCCTGCTGGATGCGGTCGTGCAGGAAGCGGTAGTGCTGGGGCGCCGTCTGCACCAGCAGCCCTTCCTGGAGCACCGGCTCGAGGCGGCGCTCCACCTCGAGCACATCCTGGCGGGAGACGAGGGCCAGCGTCTCCAGGCCGAAGGCACTGCCCACGCACGCGGCCAGGCGGAGGATCTCCTGGGCCTCCACGGACAGCTGCCGCAGCCGGCCGGCCATGAAGTCCACCACGTTGTCGGAGTAGCCCCGGGCCCGCACGGCCTCCGCGTCCCAGCGCCACTCTCCCTGGGGCCCTCGGGCCACCAGCCCCTCCTGGGCGAGCGTCTGGAAGAGCTGGAGGAGGAAGAAGGGATTGCCGCCCGTCTTCTCCTGCAGCAGCCCCGCGAGCGGCTCCACGAGCGCGGGGGCGGCGCCGGGCAGGGCCTCGGACACCAGCTGCCGCGTCTGCGAGAGCGAGAGCGGCCCCAGGCGCAGGTCCGTGAGCCGGCCTCCCGCCTTGCGAACCTCCTCCACGGTCTGCGCCAGCGGATGCGAGGCGCTCACCTCGTTGTCCCGGTAGGCGCCGATCAGCAGGTGGGGCGGCGTGTCCGGGTGGAGGATGAGGTGCTGCAGCAGCTTGAGGCTGGCGGGGTCCGCCCACTGCAGATCATCCAGGAAGAGCACCAGCGGGCGCTCGGCGGTGGAGAACACGCCCAGCAGGCGCTGGAAGAGGCGGGTGAAGCGGTTGCGCGTCTCCGTGGGCGGCAGCTCGGGCACGGGAGGCTGCGGGCCCACCACCTGCTCCAGCGGCGGCACCAGCTCCACCAGCACCTGCCCCTGGCCCTCGAAGGCCTCCAGCAGGCGGTGGCGCCAGGCCTCCACCTCCTCGGTGCTGCCGGCCAGCACCTGCCGCACCAGCGCTCGCAGGGCCTGGGCCAGGGTGTCGTAGGGCACGTCCCGCTGGAGCTGGCCGAACTTGCCGCTGACGAAGAAGCCTCGGCGCTGCAACACGGGCCGGTGCAGCTCGTTGACGACGGAGGACTTGCCGATGCCCGAGTAGCCGCTCACCAGGAGCCACTCGGGGTGCTCCGCTCTCACCACCCGCTCGAACGCGTCCCGCAGGGCCTCGATCTCGGCCTCGCGGCCGTAGAGCTTCTGGGGGAGCTGGAAGCGCCGAGGGAAGTCCCGCTGGCCCAGGGGAAACTCCTCGAGCTGGCCGCGCCGCAGCCCCTCCTGGCAGCGCTCGAGATCCGCCTTCAGCCCCTCGGCGCTCTGGTAGCGCTCCTCGGCGGGCTTGGCCAGCAGCTTGAGCACCACCGCCGAGAGCATGGGCGGCACCGAGTCCATCCGCAGGTGCGGGGGGACGGGCTTGCGCGCGATGTGCGCGTGGATCCACTCCAGCGCGTCCCGGCCCTCGAAGGGCAGCTGTCCGGTGAGCAGCTGGTAGAGGGTGACGCCCAGCGAGTAGAAGTCCGTGCGGTAGTCCACCGCGCGGTTCATTCTCCCGGACTGCTCCGGGGACATGTAGGCCAGCGTGCCTTCGGCGAGCGCGGCGGGAGCCGCCTCCACGTGCTCCACCTGCTGCAGCGTGGCCAGGCCAAAGTCGACGAGCCACACCCGCCCGTCCTCCGAGAGCAGGATGCTGGAGGGGGTGATGTCCTTGTGGATGACGCCGCGGCGGTGCACCTCCGCCAGGGTGTCCAGCATCGGCAGGAGCAACGACAGGAGGCGCGAGGCCTCCAGCGGCTGCTCCTGCAGCTCCGACAGCGCCAGGCCCCCCACGTCCTCCTGCACCAGGACTGGGCTCTCCTTGATCACCTCGTAGCCCAGGACGCTGGGAACGCCGGGCGTGCCCTGCAGGCGCTGTAGCACCCGGTGCTCCCGCTCGTAGCGGGCACGCTCTCGGGGCCCCGCGTGCTCCGTGCGCGGCGTCTTGACGATGACGGTCCGTTGATCCGCCTCGCGCACCGCGCGAAACAGCAGGTGGCTGCTCGTCGTCTGGAGCAGCCTCAGGAGCTTGTAGCCGGGGATCTCCGCCATGTCGGGGCCCTCGGCTCAGGAAGAAGGAGCAGGGGGAGCCCTCGGCTCCAGCCGCTCGGGATGAACCATCGCTGTCATGCATGTCCCTCGGGGGCACGGTCCGCGCCTGCGTTCATCTCGCCGTGTGATGGAACTGCTCTCAGTGTATCGGCGCCTCGGAGTGGCTGGGAGGGTCAGCCCGTGGGGGTCGTCTCGACCCAGGGGCCGCAACGCAACTCCAGGCAGGGGGTGTCCGACAATTCCGTTCGAACGGATTTGTTTCCCAATTTCTGAGGAGCAGTCGTGACGGTCCACACCATCAGCTCGGGAGAGACGCTGAGCAGCATCGCGCGCCGCTACAACTCGACGGTCGACGCGATCGCCAAGGCGAACAACATCCAGAACCCGAACCTGATCGTCACGGGCCGTCAGCTGACGATCCCTGACGGGTTCGACGCGCAGCCCCGGCCCGCGTCCGGGCCTCAGTCGGGTGACGGCTTCCAGTCGAGCCCGGCGCAGGCTCGGGCTCCGGGCGGCATCCCCTCCGCGGCCGAGGGGCAGTTCGATGGCAACCGCGCGGCGTCCGGCACCACCGAGACGCGGGCGTGGCTCCCGGTGAACGCTCCGCTGCAGGGCAGCCCGTCTAACCGCAACGCGGCCACGTACGCGGACGTCATCGATCAGTTCGCGGTGGGCAGCAACCCGCGCTACCAGCGGCGGGAGGGGAACACCTACTGCAACATCTTCGCGTGGGACGTGACGAAGGCGATGGGCGCGGAGATCCCGCACTGGGTGGACGGCGCGGGCAACCCCACGGGCGTGGGCCAGGGCCGCGAGCTGGACGCCAACGCCACCAACCAGTGGCTGAACAACCAGGGCCGCAACCACGGCTGGCGCCAGGTGAGCGCGCAGGAGGCGCAGGCGCTGGCCAACCAGGGGCACCCGACGGTGGCCAGCTGGAACAACCCGGGCGGCATCGGCCACATCGCGGTGGTGCGCCCCGGAGAGGTGACGGAGCGCGGCCCGGCGATCGCCCAGGCCGGCTCGAGCAACTTCAATGACGGCCACGTGCGCGACTCCTTCGGGAACGCGAACGTGCAGTACTTCGTGAACGACCGCGGCACGGCCTCGCAGGGCCCGTCACAGCCCGCGCCGTCCGCGCCCTCCGCGCCCTCCGCGCCGACCTCCCAGCCCGCGCCCTCCGCGCCCGCATCGCCCACGGCCGCGGCGCGCTTCAGCGTCCCGCAGAGCGATCTGCGGCGCGGCAGCCAGGGCGAGGACGTGCGGCAGCTCCAGTCCGCGCTGGTGAACCTGGGGTACATGACGCAGGCGCAGATGGACACGGGCCCGGGCACCTTCGGTCCTCAGACGGAGGCCTCGCTCAAGCGCTACCAGGGCGATCGAGGCCTGGCGGCGGACGGCGTCTACGGTCCGCAGACCCGTGGCGCGCTGAGCCGTGAGGCGAGCGCCCCGCGCTTCAGCGTCCCGCAGGGCGATCTGCAGCGCGGCAACCAGGGTGAGGGAGTGAAGCAGCTCCAGACGGCGCTGGTGAGCCTGGGCTACATGACGCAGGCGCAGATGGACACGGGCCCGGGCACCTTCGGCCCGCAGACGGAGTCCTCGCTCAAGCGCTTCCAGGCCGACCACGGCGTGCCGAACACCGGCTATTACGGGCCGCTGACGCGAGAGGCGCTGACGCGCGTGGCGGGTGGAGGCTCCGGGCCCTCGGGCCCCACGGGGCCGGGGCCGGTGACGGGGCCGGGCAACGAGCCGGGCTCCGCGGGCGGCGTGTCCATGCAGCAGCTGCGCGCCATCATGCCGAACCTGAGCGAGTCGCGGGCGCAGCAGATGCTGCCGCACCTGAACGCGGCCATGCAGGAGGCGGGCATCAACACGCCTCGGCGGCAGGCGGCGTTCCTGGCGCAGCTGGCGCACGAGAGCGGCGAGTTCCGCTACATGGAGGAGATCGCCTCCGGCGCGGCGTACGAGGGCCGGACGGACCTGGGCAACACGCAGCCGGGCGACGGCGTGCGCTTCAAGGGCCGCGGGCCCATCCAGCTGACGGGCCGTGCCAACTACCGCGCCGCGGGCCGGGCGCTCGGCATCGATCTGGAGAACAACCCGACGCGCGCGGCGGATCCGGACGTGGGCTTCCGCACGGCCGCCTGGTACTGGAACAACCGCAACCTGAACTCCTACGCGGATGCGGGCAACTTCGACGCCATCACCTACCGGGTGAACGGTGGGTACAACGGCAAGGCGTCGCGCGACGCGTACTACGCCCGGGCCCTGCAGGTGCTCGGCGCGTAGGGCGGGAGGCCAGCGCTCGAGAGCCCATGATGCGGATGTCACATCATGGGCAGCGGCCTTGTCCCGCCAGTCCAATGGGCACGGCGCGGCGGATGCACATGCTCTCCAGGCTGCGGAGGAGCGTGTGCCATGACGATCGCCGAGAGTGAGCTGATCCCGACACCCGAGGTGCCCCGGCCGGAGCTGGAGCCTCGGGCCCAGCGGGGGAGCAAGGGAGTCAACGTCGGACCCTGGGAGCGCGTGGCCTCGGTGGCCGCGGGCGCGGGGCTCATCACCCTCGGACTGAAGCGCCGCCTGGCGGGCCGGCTGGCCCTGCTGGTGGCGGGAGGTGAGCTCGTGCAGCGAGGGCTCACCGGCAAGTGCAGGGGCTACGCGCTGCTCGGCATCAGCACCGCCGTGAAGGGCGAGCCAGGCGCGGTGGTCCACCAGCGCATCACCATCCTGGCGGAGCCCGATGCGGTGTACCGCACCTGGCGCAACCTGGAGAACCTGCCGCGCTTCATGACGCACGTGAAGGAGGTGCGCCTCCTGGGGGGGGATCGCACCCACTGGCGCGTGAAGGCACCCGCGGGGGGATTCGTGGAATGGGAGGCGCGTATCACCGAGGATCGTCCGGGAGAGCTGCTGTCCTGGGCCACTCTGCCGGGCTCCTCCCTCCACCATACGGGCACTGTCCGCTTCACCCGCGCGCCGGGAGACCGGGGCACGGAGGTGGAGGTGCTCCTGCGCTACGACGCGCCCGGCGGCCGGCTGGGCGTGGTGCTGGCACGGCTGCTGGGCGAGGAGCCCAAGCGCCAGCTCTCCGAGGATCTCCGCCGCCTCAAGCAGATCCTGGAGGCGGGAGAGATCGCCACCATCACCCCGCAGCCGTCCGGCCACCGCTCGGTGGTGGGCCGCATGCTCTCTCCCAACCGCTGACGAGGAATCCACCATGAAGGCCATCTGCTGGAACGGCGTCAATGACGTGCGTGTCGAGACCGTCCCCGATCCCCACATGCTCAACCCTCGCGACGCCATCATCCGGGTGAAGGCGACGACGATCTGTGGCTCGGACCTGCACCTCTATGACGGGTACATCCCGTCCATGGAGAAGGGAGACATCCTCGGCCATGAGTTCATGGGCGAGGTGGTGGAGGTGGGCTCCGCGGTGAAGAACCTGCGGACGGGGGACCGGGTCGTCGTCCCCTCCGTCATCTCCTGTGGGAACTGCTTCCATTGCAGGCAGGGCCAGTTCTCGCTCTGCGACAACTCCAACCCCAACCCGATGCTGTCCGAGAAGCTATGGGGCCAGTGCCCCTGCGGCATCTTCGGCTACTCGCACATGATGGGCGGCTACGCGGGCAGCCACGCGGAGTACATCCGGGTGCCCTTCGCGGACGTGGGGCCCCGGAAGATCCCCGACGGCATCAGTGACGAGAAGGCGCTCTTCATCTCGGACGCGGTGCCCACGGGCTTCATGGCCGCGGACTTCTGCAACATCCAGCGCGGAGACACCATCGCGGTGTGGGGCTGTGGCGCGGTGGGCCTGTTCGCCATCCGCAGCGCCTACCTGCTGGGCGCCGAGCGCGTCATCGCCATCGATCGGCTCCCGGAGCGGCTGGTGCTGGCGCGGGAGCGCTTCGGCGCGGAGGTGCTCGACTACACGAAGGTCAACGTGGTGGAGGCCCTCAAGGAGCTGACGGCCGGGCGGGGGCCGGACGCCTGCATCGACGCGGTGGGCATGGAGGCTCACGAGGTGGGCCTCGAGGGGGCCTATGATCGCGTGAAGCAGGCGGTGCGGCTGGAGACGGAGCGCCCCTACGTGCTGCGCGAGGCCATCCAGTCCTGCCGCAAGGGAGGCCTCGTCTCCGTCATCGGTGTGTATGGCGGGCTGGTGGACAAGTTCCCCATGGGCGCGGCCATGAACAAGGGCCTCACGTTCCGGATGGCCCAGATGCACGCCCAGCGCTACCTGGATCGGCTCCTGGAGTACGTGCAGCGCGGGGAGCTGGATCCGTCCATCGTCGCCACGCACCGCATGCCCCTCTCCGAGGGCCCGCGTGCCTACGAGATGTTCAAGCACAAGACCGACGGCTGCGTGCGCGTGGTGCTGATGAACTGACCGGTGAGCCGCGGGTGCTCCAGCGGCGGCCTCCGGGTTGTCCGGTGCCAGCATGTTCACCAGCGGCTCGGGAGGCTCGTCGAAGAGCTCCTGGCGCCCGTCCCCCAGTCTGGCGGCGTGCTCGGGCGATCATTCCGGGGGAGGAGGTGGGGGCGGGCAGGCCCCCACCCCGGGTGGCTACGGGCAGAGGTCGCGGTCCGGCATCGGGTCGAGGTGGCCCTCGCCGTTGCCGGTGAGCGACAGGGCGAAGAGGCCACCGTTCCAGCTGCCCTCGGTGAAGTTCACGTGGGCGTAGGGGGCCAGCACCGTGCCGAAGAAGCCGTAGCCGTGGGCGGTGATGGAGGTGGTGTCCACGAAGTTGAAGAGCACGCCCTGCTGGTTGATGCCCCCGCTGAACGACTGGCCGAAGCCCGTGAAGGTGGCCGAGGCGCCGCGGATGTTGACCACCACGAAGGAGCCGGCCGGCGCGTCGATGGAGAAGAGCTTGGCGCCGGTGAAGGCGCTGGCCTGCACGTCGAACACGTTCACGTTGGTGTTGGTGCCGCGCAGCATGACGCCGCCCCAGTTCTCGCGCCGGGTGCTGCCGTTGGCCGGCATGGAGGCCAGCTTGGCCGACAGCGCGCGCAGCTCGGCGAACCGGGCCGCGAAGTCGATGGGCGTGCCCTGCCGGGCGGTGCCTCGCGAGTAGATGACCGAGGGGTTGGTGCTGTAGGTGCCGCCGTACCAGGCGTCGCCGTGGACGCCGCCGCGGTTGAGGCTCAGGTTGCCGCCGGCCACCAGGGTGTTGGAGATGTTGTTGGCCGGCAGGGTGTGGCCCATGGAGAAGTCGCTCAGGACGATGTTGCCGCCGGCCGCCGTCTTGCCCTCCATGTCGTGGCCGCCGTTGTAGTCCCCGAGCAGGAACAGGGTGTAGTCACCCAGGCGGATCGAGGTGCAGGTGGAGCAGGGGGCCACGGTGAGCTGGCGGGTAGCGGTGCTCACGTTGCCGGAGGGATCCGTCACGCGGTAGCTGACGGTGTACTGGCCGGCGCGGGTGGTATCGAGGTTGCTGGTGGTGACGATGCTGGGCGTCAGGTTGCCGGCGCAGGCATCCGAGGCCGAGGCGCCCGGATCGGTGTAGGGGGCGTTGCACGCCAGGGTCGCGCTGGGCGCGCCGTTGAGCGTCAGCGAGGGCGGCAGCGTGTCGCGCACCGTCACCGTGCGGCTGCTGGCGGAGGTGCCCACGTTGCCGGAGGGATCCCTGGCGGTGTAGCGGATGGAGTAGGTGCCCGGGGCGCCCCGGTTGGGCGTGGTGCTGGGCACGGCCGGCAGCGCTCCGGCGCACGCATCCGTCGCCGAGGCCCCCGGGTCCGCGTAGGTGCCCGCGCCGCACTCCAGCTGCACGCTCAGCGCGCCGTTCACCGTCACCACGGGGCTCTGGGTGTCGGAGACGGTGACGAGGCGGGTCACCTCGGGCGCGGCGTGGCCGCTCGCGTCCTTGACGTTGTAGCGGAGCGCGTAGGTGCTCGGCGCCAGGGTGTTCACCGTCCCGGTCTTCTGGATCGCGCTCGTCAGGTTGCCGGAGCACTGGTCGGCGGCCGAGGCGCCCGGCTCGGTGTACGCGGTGCCGCACTCCTGCCGCATGTTGGCCAGGCCACTGAGCACGAGGCTGGGGGCCAGCGTGTCGGCCACGGTCACCGTCCGCGTCACGGCGGGGGACTTGTTGCCGGCGGAGTCGGTGGCCACGTAGCTCAGCGGGTAGGTGCCGGGCACCGACAGGTTCACCGTGCCGGTCCTCGAGATGCGGCTGGCCGGCAGCGAGCCCTCGCACACGTCGCTCGCGGAGGCGCCCGGGTCGGAGTACCCGCTGCCCGGGGAGCACTCCAGGACCTGGCTGGCCGGGCCGTTGAGCGTCAGCACCGGCACGCCCTGGTCCGCCACCGTCACCACGCCCGAGCACGAGGCCGTGCGGCTCGACTGGTCCGTGCAGGTGAGCGTCACCGTCGTGCTGCCCAGGGGGTACGGGCCGGCCGGGCTCTGCGTGCAGCCCACCAGGTCGCCGTCCGGATCATAGGAGCCGTTGTCGATGTTGGCGGCCCCGCCGCAGGTGGCCGTGGCCGTCACCGCCACGTTCTTGCAGAGCGCGCTCGGCGGCAGGGCCTGGACCGGCGGCAGGTTGGGGATCTTGCAGAACGAGGTGCACGCGCCGATGGTGCCCGCGGAGTCGCCGCTGCGGCCGTTGTTGATGCCCAGGTCGCACTCCTCGCCGAAGTCCCGGTCCACGAAGCCGTCGCCGCACCAGTTGAGGTGGCAGGAGAACGAGCAGGTCTCCGAGGGCTCCTGCCCGGCCACCGCGGGGCTGCCGTTGAGGCCGTCACCCAGGTCGCACTGCTCCAGCGAGGAGGTCTCCGGGAAGCCGCAGCCCGTCCCCTGGGGCATGGCGCCGCGCACGATGACGTAGGGGGTGCTCATGAAGGGCGTCGGGTTGCCCGGGTCCACGACGACGTCGTCGTACTGCTGCTGGTTGGGCATGGGCTCTCCGGAGGAGCTCATCGCCAGCGCCGCGTAGGAGAAGTTGTGGGTCGGGTACTGGGTGAACACCGAGCGCGCCGCGCACCCGTTACCGACGAGCAGCGCATCGTAGATGTCGCGCGACAGCAGGTCGTTGTACATCTGGAGCATGTGCGCGGAGTCGGCGCAGCCCGGCACGCCCTGCACCTTGAAGGTGCCGAACGGCTCCAGCAGCGTCACGACGGTGTTGGCCGGCGCGTCCTGGTAGGCGCAGCCCAGCGCGATGTACATGCCGGTGCGCTTCTGCACGGAGTTGAGCACGAAGTTGATGGCGCTCTCGACCAGCTGGTGGGTGTCGTTGTGGGTCGGGTCCGAGGCGATGATGGCGACGTCGCCGTCGACGATGGCGCCCCAGACGTTGCGGTTGTCGATGGCCGCCTGGAACGCCGCCGTGCCGCTCTGGCAGGCCGCGTCGCCGATGATGAGGGTGCGGTAGGCCATGAACTGCTCGGCCGTCATGGCCTTCCACTGCGCCGCCGTCACCACGTCGATCTGCGTGTAGGGGCTCGCGGCGAGCACCGCCTGGGCCTCGCGGCTGTCGAGCCCGCCGCTGACGCTGGTGCCCAGGATGAGCACCTTGTTGGTGCTGTTGACCTCCTGGTGGGCGGTGCGCACGCTCGCGGGGGACTGCTCGCGCGAGGACTCGACCGCCTCATCGCGACAGCCCAGGCTCGTCACGGTGGCGACCAGTAGCAGCGCGCTCCAAGCGTTTTTCAGTGTCATCTGGCGTATCCCTCGATGTCTTGCCGACAGCAGAACCAGGTTGGGACTGAGGCCACCTTCGTGGGGGGCATTCTGGGGTGGCGATCCAGCAGACGTGGATTGACTCAACGTCAAATGCTTGCCGAAAAGCGTCGATCTTTCGGCGTGCGATCGCAAGCGTGAATTTTGAGTCTGTCTTTGTAGACAGAGGCCTCACCAGAGCTTGCGAGACTCTCTGTATTGTCGCGTTCAGAGCCCTCCAACACTCCAGAGGGGACGCGTGCAAAGTTGCGCTCGGGCGGCAGCGCCCAGAGGGAACCGGAATTCTCCGGACGTGAAATCCCCAGCAGGCCCAGAATGCCGGTTTACAAAAATGACGTCATTATTTCATGTGACAGGGTTCGCTGCCCGTGGAGTTTTGCACTCGGGATTCCCCGAGTGCATGGCCAGGGCGAGGGCGCCGGGCAGCCGATGTGTCTGTCATTGATGCGAGGCTTTGAGCTGTCTTTGCTCCGGACGGCGCGCTCCGTCAGCCCAGCAGATCCAGCAGCCGGGAGCTCTTGCGCTGGCGGGGCAGCAGCTTGAAGCGGCGCAGCTCGCGGCGCTTCACGCGGCTCTCCAGGACGCTGTGCACCGAGAGGCTGCCGGGGCCGCGCAGCAGGAGCGTGAGCGCCGTGCCCACCAGGGCCAGGTTGAACTCGTAGCCGCCCTCCTGGTTGCTGAAGCCCTTGGAGGCATGCACCTTGCCGATGGCCACCGCCTGCGTCACGAGCACCGCCAGCGCGGTGAGGCGCGTGGCCACGCCCAGGATGGCGCTCACTCCGGAGACCACCTCGGTGAGCCCCAGGGCGACCACCCAGGGCCGGCCTGGCTTGAAGCCCATCTGCTCGAACATGGGGGAGTGCTGCTGGACTCCCTCCTTCGTCAGCTTGCTGTACCCGTGGAACAGCATGGTGGAGCCCAGGGACAGCCGCGGTGGCAGCAGCGCCGCGGACTTGAGGATGCCAGGCTGCTCGGTCAGGGTGGCCGCGATCATGGACCTCTCCTCCTTGCTGGAAGGGCGAATGGAAGGTGCCTCTTAGGGTGGAGCCGCTCCTCCCATCTGGCATGGAGCCGCCGGCTGCTGGCCTGGTGCCGTCTGCTCGGAGAGCGAGCAGCCGGGCACACCACGCTCCGGGCTCGGGATGGGGACGAGTCGCTCCTTGCCTGGCGCCGTTGCGCGGGTCCGGATCTGCGTTACCTCAAACACATGACTGAAGCGCACACGCCAACGCGCGACTACACCCTCCCCGAGGGGTGCCCCACTTGTGGCGCCGATCTGCCGGTGCGGGTCACCGCGGCCGGTCCGAACGGCGTCTGCAAGCACTGCGGCTGGATGGGCCGGCCGCTCATCACCGTGACCCACCGCGGGCTTCGCATCCAGTACGAGAGCGCCCAGGCCTGAGGCGAGCGGCTCGGTCCGCTCAGCGCTCTCGTTCCACGCGCACGAGCCTGCCGCCCGTGGCCACGATGGCCAGCGCGGGCACCAGCAGCGCCAGCGCACCCGGCAGCCCGATGCTGTCGGCCAGGAAGCCGACCAGCGGCGGCCCCGCGAGGAAGCCGCCATAGCCCGTCGTCGACACCGCGGCGATGGCCACTCCCGCCGCGCTTCCACGCTGGCGCCCCGCCGCGCTGAACAGCACGGGGATGAGGTTGGACAGGCCCAGCCCCACGCAGCCGAACCCCACCAGGGCCGCCACGGGGTGGTGCAGGAGCAGGGCGGCTCCCAGTCCCAGCGCGGCCAGCACTCCGCCCGCGCGCACCAGCCGCTCCGGGCCCAGCGTGGTGACCAGCCGATCTCCCGTCAGCCGCCCGGTGGCCATGGCCATGGAGAACACCGCGTAGCCCGCGCCTGCCATCACGGCCTCGGAGTGCAGGGAGTGGCGCAGGTAGACGGCGCTCCAGTCCGCCATCGCCCCCTCCGTCATCAGCACGAAGAAGGAGACCAGGCCCAGCCACAGCACCGGCCCGCGAGGCAGGGCGAAGGCGTGCGCGTTGCCCCCCACGTCCGCCGAGCCCGGCAGCAGCAGGCGCGAGGCGGGGAGGGTGGCGAGCAGTCCCACCGCGCCGGCTCCGGCCATGTGCGCCTCGGGCGTGAGCCCCCAGGCGAGGAGCAGGATGGAACTGCCGGAGCCCACCAGGCCTCCCAGGCTGAACAGCCCATGGAAGGAGGACATGACGGTGCGGCCCAGCCTCCGCTCCACGGTGACGGCGTGGGCATTCATGGCCACATCCAGGGCTCCGTTGACGGCCCCCAGCAGCAGCAGCGCCGCCGCCAGCCAGGGGAGGCCAGGCGCGTGCACGGGCAGCGCCACCAGCGGGCAGAACAGCAGCGCGCTCGCGAGCGTGACCCCGCGGCTGCCCCACCGTGCCACCAGCGCTCCCGCCACGGGCATGGCCACCAGCGCCCCCGCGGCCACTCCCAGGAGCGCCAGGCCCAGCTGGCCCGCGCTCAGCCCCAGCCGAGTCTGGACGGTGGGGATGTGCGGCACCCAGCTCGCGAAGGCAAAGCCGTTCATGAAGAAGATGGCGGACACCGCGATGCGCGCGGCGGGGCCGGAGGGCTCGGTGCGGCCGTCGAGGGCAAGGGTGGTGTTCATGAGGTGAGGATCCGGAGCGGGAGCTTGTGGAAGGGCGCCAGCGCGGCGGCGGGCGCCGCGGCCTCGGTCACCAGGGTGGCCAGCGTCTCGACGGGCGCCACCACGAAGGACGAGAGCGTGCCGAGCTTGTCCGCGGTGACGACCGCCACCGTCTCGGCCGAGCTCTGGAGCATGGCGCGCTTGACCGCGGCCTCCTCGGCGAAGCTGGTGGTGATGCCCGCCTCGATGTGGAGGCTGCACACGCCCAGCAGGCAGAGATCGGCGCGGACCTGGCGCAGCGCCTCCACCGTCTCGGAGCCGACCACCGTCAGGGCCTCCGGGTGCAGGCGCCCGCCCACCAGGCGGACCTCGAGCCCCGGATGCTCGGCCAGCGCCAGGGCTACGGGCGGGCTCACGGTGATGACGGTGGCGCGCAGATCCCGCGGAAGCACGCGCGCCACCTCCAGCGTGGTGGTGCCTCCGTCGATGAAGAGCACCTGGCCGGGGCGGACCAGCCCGGCTGCCACCTGGGCCAGGGCCTGCTTCGCCGGCTGCAGCAGCTCCGCGCGGGCCTGGTGGCTCAGCGTCGCCTGGGCCCGGGGAAGCGCGCCCCCGTGTACCCGGCGCAGCTGGCCGGCCTCGTCCAGCTCTCGCAAGTCCCGGCGGACGGTGTCCTCCGAAACCCGCAACAACCGGCATAAATCGGCGGCAAAGACGCGCCCCTCTGTTGCCAGGCGCTCCAGGATGAGGCGCCGCCGTTCCTCTGGGAGCAGGGCGGGGGAGGAATCTTCAGGGGTTTGCGTGCTCATGCGGGTTCGTGCTTGTTCATGCAAGATGCCGCATGGGTTGCACGGATGTCAAGGCGGCCTGCCGGGCGAGAGCTCGGCGTACTGGTCTGCTTGTCAGACCGTCGAAATACGGCGTGAGGGCCCGGGAGAGACAGTGGCACGCCAATCCCCTGCGCCATGGCGCAGGGGGGGGAGGCGCCTAGAAGAAGCCGATAGCGAGCAGGCCGAGCCAGAGCACGCCGCCGGACGGGGAGCGGCAGCCCAGCCAAACAACAACAACGGCGGGGCCGGCCCGCTTGAGGTTGAAGGCCAGGCAGTGCAGGGAGAATTCGAGCCGTGCGCCGCGCAAGCCTCTGCGGTGGAAGCGTTTGAGGCCCTGGCGCTCCTTGAGTTCGGCGAACACCGGCTCCACCAGGTGGCTGCGCCGGGCGTAGCGTTGGCGTGCCGCGGGCTGCTCCAGCACCTGGGCCATGACCTCTTTGTTGGTGGTCATCAAAAGGCGCGGAAATCTGGTCATGGTCGGTTCGGGGTCTTGACATTGACCTGGCGCCCCTCGGGCGCCAGACGATCAGCCCCAGCCGCCGTGCGCCCGACGAGTCATAGGGGCGCCTTGGAGGCGCCGAGCGAAGCGAGCTTGCCCTTGACGCGGCGGGCGTGCGGTGGCCCGCCAATCCCGGAAACCCGGTCGAGCGATGACCCAGTTCCCGCGCTTTCTCATGTCGGCCAACACCTCTTTGAGCTCTTCGCCTTCGTAGCGGCCGATTTTGCGAGGCGCGCTGGCCGAGGCGGTGCATTGAGCGCGCAGCGGGCAATCCTTGCAGGCGCCGGTGCTGTAGTGGCGCAGGCGCAGCTGTGTGTCGGCTTCCACCTTCCACTGCCCCGGCTCCAGCTTCTGGCCTGCCGGGCACCAGTAACAGTCGGCCTGGGCGTCGTAACCAAAGGCCCCCTTGGCAAACAGCCCCTTGCCGGTAACGGGCACCCCCTGGGCGTTGCGGGGCGAGCGCGGCGGGGGGCAGAGCACGTCCAGGTGCAGCTGCGTGGCCATGTGCAGCACCTGCAGCTGGAAGTAGCCGGTGTCCAGCGCCAGCGACTGCACGGACACCCCCACCTGCTGGCTGTGCTCCAGCAGACTTTGGAGCACGCCCACCTCGCTGGTGGCGTCCACCGCCTGCCCCACTATCAACCCCCCGGCGAGCACCAGCACCGAGGGCTTGTAGGACAGCCGGTACAGCCCGTCCTTGCCCGGCTGGTTGACGGCCTCCGGCTCCTGGCGCGACACCTGCGGCGCGCTCTGCTGGCGCGCGGCGCGCTCCTGGGCCCGCTCGCTGGAGATTTGCACCGCCTTCTGCGCCTGCTGAGCCTTCTTCTCCAGCGCCGCCTGCTGCCCACGGGGCGCCTGCTGCTTCACCCCGGCCTCAGCGGCCTCTCGCGCCTCTCGCGCCTCGGCCTCCAGCACCTCTTTCTTGGCCAGGCTGCGCAGCCCCGCCACCGCCTGTATCACCGTGCCATCGGCCGCCGCTTCCCCCTCCTTCATCCCCAGCTGCTGGGCCAGCTGCCGCGTGGCGCTGA